>JANYFV010000188.1 GCA_025359635.1 Undibacterium sp.
GTGCATAGGCGGTATCCATGCTCATTCCTACTTTTATTTCAGATATGGCTTGTAATGGCCCTTTTTTTCCATTGTTGTTGACTTGAGTGGTCTCTGTCTTTTTTACCGCGTTTGTTGACTCATCCGCGGTATTTTTTGAAGTGTCAATTTTTGCCAGAGATGCAGACCCTTTTACATACTGAATTGCTTCTTCTTTAGGTAGCTGACCGAGTGCACTGCTGGCATATTTTTTTAATTTTTTGTGTTCAGCGTTTTGAACTACTTCAGATAAAGTGTCGCGGTATCTTGCTTGATTGGCGTTTCCTATTGCCTTACAAGCCCACGAGAGTGCATCAACGTATTCTGAATCTGTTTTTTTGTAGTTGCGAAGTAGTACTTCAGATAAAACATCAAGCACTTCTGGGCTTTTTTCTCCTGAGCGATAAATGTCTTCCGCCGCATCTTTGATACTGTATGCACCTCCGTTGACGATTCTTTCAATATTGCGTTGGTTGGCAGGCGATGTTGCACCAGCCAACGGTGAGATTATTAATACGGAGCCTATGACAAGAGCTGATAGAATTTTATACAAAATATTTTCCTTTTTTGTGAACAAACAATGTAAATATAAACAATATAATTTTTCAAAATGGTATACGATGTTTTAGTTATTTTTCACTCTTTTTACAATTATTACAATTGTTGCGCTTCTCAATTTACGCATTCGATTGACAGGCTATTTTTTGATCACATGCTATGAAAGAGTTGCCCATCAGTTTGTAGATGTATCCATTTTTTGCTTTCATTAGTTTGAAAAATGCTGGATAGAATTTTCCAATCACGAGCCGCAGGGGGCTCGATTTTTTCTAGCCATATCCATCGGCTGATCAGATCGGGAATTTCATCAACCCATCCAATTAAGATGCTGGATTTGGCGGTTCGCAGTAATTCAATCTCCACCTCTCTTAAACTCCTTCCAGAGACTGTGAAGCCATCGCCATTCCAATCTATCGCAGCGCCTAAGGCGTTGAATATCTGACCCGGTTGCGTTTGCATAAAAGTAAACGGCATTGGAAGATGTTCTTGAGACTGTCCAATGGCAAGTCGACTCGCAATAATGGTGCTGTTTTCAGTATAAACACGTATATCAACCTCATTTGATAAATGAGGAATGTTAGACAGTTGAATTCCTTTGTGAATACACGAAAGCGCGCCGAAAAGGCCAAGTTCACACCAAAGCGATAATCGACGTGGCTTGCTGCCCAATATGGTCACTAACGTGGTTTGCCAATCAGACTTAATGGGCGCATTGCTGCTAGAAATGATTTTGAAGTAGTGGCTCATTTTATGGCCATGTCTTTTATCGCTAAACACGTGTGGCTACCGCCAAATCCCAATATACAGGCGAGTATGGTTCGCGTTTTTTGTGGCATTTTGGATGCAAGTTCTACCCTTAGATTTACATCGGTATTTTTTTGTTGAGCTGGCCATTTCTGTCGTTCGATGATCTCTAATAGTAAGGCAATTTCTACCGCTCCTGATGCGCCTAAAGTATGCCCCAACAACGATTTTAGCGAGAGCAGGGCGGGTGGCGAAATAGTGCTCTGCTCAAAAAAATTATTGATGGCATTGGCTTCAATTGCATCATTTGGAATACTGCCAGCGGCCTGGACTTTCATTAAATCGATGTCTTCTATGCTTACTTTGGCGTCAGCTAAGGTTTGTTTTAACATTGTTTGATAGGCTTTTGTGCTGGCCCCACTAGCTTGGCTACTATCGATCACTTGTGTGCCACCTGCGAGTTGCCAACGGCTTGTTTGCGCAGATAGCCGGAGCACCGCTATTGCTTCTCCTAACACCAAACCATCGCGTTCAGTAGCAAACGGTTTTGATTCTGTTTTACTGAGTAACTGCATTCCGGCAAAACCAGCAATTGAAAGCTGATTCTCCAATTCAAAGCCGATGATCAAGGCCTCATCAATCACCTCGTTGGAAATCGCTTCACGCGCCATTAGCATGGCATTGAGACTAGATGTGCAGGCCGTATTGATCCAATATCTCGGGCCTTGCCAGTCTAATATTTTTGCCAGTTGCCCAAGAAAATCGGGAATGTTTTGACAATGTGTTTCGTTCTTTTCTAAGGCCCCCACATTCAAAGACGAACTCGCGAGATAAATTGCGCCATTGCATGTCATTGCGCTTGCCTCTGCCACTACTGAGCGCAATATGCGGGCACAACGCTCATGCCAGTTGGACCCCGATTGTGTGATAGCGAAGTAGGGAAAGCTTTGATCTAAACCTAAAATTACTCTTTGCTGTGCGGCCGGCGGGGTATGCAAATTTTTTAGAGCGACGTCGAGATTTGGCCCTAAGCTAGATGCCAAACCCCATCCATTTATGTACACTTCTCGCACTAGTTATGCCTTCGAGATATATGCGGCTAAGGCATTTAACGACGCCATGGCGCGGCGTGTCTCTTTGCTGTCGTTTAGGCGAACAGCGTAGCGCTTTTGAATTGCCATCGAAATCTGCAAGGCATCAATTGAATCAAGCGAAAGGCGTGAGTCGCTACCAAATAATGGTTCATCTGGATCAAGATCATCATTCGGCAATTCTTTTTCTGCCGCCGATAAAATAAGTCTTTTTAATTCTTGGATGTCAATGCTCATGATCTCTTAAATCTAAAAATA
>JANYFV010000195.1 GCA_025359635.1 Undibacterium sp.
GTTACGGCCGACCATGGCGTGAATCATTTGAAGCGCGCTCTTATTATGATGCACCTCGACATGATGAAAGGCGATATGACAGATATTATGAGCAAAGGGGCGAACGCAGCTTTAATCGAGAGCACGATCACGATGAATGGCATGATCGTGGCCATCATCAAGGGCGCGACGAACGTTAATATGAATTAACTTCCGACCAAGCTAGCGGCGATATAGATAAAAAAACCAATATCGCCACATTGAAAAAAAACCCACTACACAAAAGACAGAAAGTATCACTAGCACCGCGAAAGCGAAGGCGAAGGCGGCAACGAAACTGATAATGTAGAAATGGGATTAGGTCGATGCAAAATTAAGTAAAGCCATAGCATTAATATACTGGTCGTAGTATAAAGTAGGTAGTAAGCAATTCTTGAGCATCAAACATCATTAAAGTTAAGAAAATTTACTACACTGTAAGCACTACAGGATTTCTATCATGGACAATCGACATCAATATCTGGCTCTAAAAAATATCAAACCTGGTATGGTATTGGCAGACGATTTGATGGATAAACTTGGCCGCATATTGCTCCCAGCTGGCACATCATTGACCGACAAGATACTCAAATCCATTACGCAGCATCACATTCTTCAGCTATCCATTTTAGTAAGTGAACTCCCAGGTGAAGAACAGGATCAGACACTTGAGCGGCAGAAAAAAATAGACCGCCTTCAACAATTATTCAGGCATGCTCCATACGAATCACCAACCAGTATCTTGCAAGCTTATGCCTATAAATACAGAGAAGGTGATGCATCATGACCTCATTTGTAGCGGACAACTATGATAAATATGTCCAACTTGATGATGTCATCAGACAGATTAAAGACCTGCCAACATTGCCCGTAGTGGCGCAAGAGATGCTTAGTAATCTCGATGATGAGAATACGAGCTTAGATGTTATTTGTGAAAAAGTTGCCATAGATCAATCTTTAGCGGCAAAAATGCTTAGGCTTGCTAATTCATCTTATTACGGAGCAAATTCAAAAGTAGTCACGTTGCAACAAGCCGTTACCTTGCTAGGCATTAAAAATGTTAAAGAACTCATTTTGGTGGCCTCAATCGAAAATAGTTTTCCAACATCAAACTGCCAAAATTTTGATGCAAAAGCCTTCTGGAGACATAGTATTGCTACAGCCATATGTGCGGAAATGATATCCCGCACCTTAAAAATGAAGCATGACTTTGCCTTTACCGCCGGCTTATTACATGACATCGGCAGACTGGTTTTGGTGACGCGCTTCCCTAAAGACTATGAGCAAGTGCTCGCTTATAGAGAGCAACGAGATTGTTACCTTCTCGATGCAGAGCGAGCAGTAATGGGCATTGATCATGTCGTAGTGGGTTGGCTTCTGGCCAAGGAATGGGAGTTTTCTGATGCGATTCAAGATGCGATTCGCGGTCATCACCAACCCGACGACAAAAATCTTAATTCAATCGCGGCTGTCGTTCATGTGGCAAATTCAATCGTTCATGCACTCGATTTGAGTAAGACTGAACACGACTTAGTTCCGGTATTATCTAAGCAGGCTTGGGATTCCTTAGTGTTAAATGAAACAGACTATCTGGCAATTTTTCGAGAAACCGAATTACGTTTTGATGCACTCAATCAAATTGTCTAAGACATTAACGATGTTTTTTTACACTTTAGTTTTTTCAATTTTTTATACCAAATAAGTGTCATTCGACTTGAGTATTTCCGAATAAACCTATTTAATTAAGTCTTCACTATGTATCTGGACAAAAACATCTTGGAACCATTAAGCACCTTCAGAGATGCAAATTATGAAATTGAGAACATCCACTTATTTCGTAATATCTCCAGCGAAAATCGTCAACAAATTTCCAGCATTATTAAAGACTGTCAAGTCGTTAAAGCAATCTCCGGGCAAGTTGTCCTGGACGCGCACAGTTCAGGTGCTCGTCTCTATATTGTGCTTAAAGGCGCGCTCGCTATCACAACACCAAACCCTGAAAATAACCTGCAAGAACATGCAACCACGCAGTATCTCGCTGGTGAATGTGTAGGTGAAATATCGGTGTTAGATGCAGAAATTCATTCGGCTACTATTTCTGCCTTATCTGACAGTGAGCTATTAGTTATTGAAGCAGAAACCATGTGGAAGCTAATTGATGAGTCTAACGGAGTAGCCCGAAATTTATTGCAGTTACTGTCGTTTCGGGTTCGTGCTGCCAATGCGCAGATTAGAAATCGTCAAAAAGTCGGTGAATTTTATCGCCAGCTTTCTATGGTGGATGGCCTGACAGGCTTACACAATCGAGCTTGGCTCAATACGCAATTACCAACAATGATAGCAACCGCGCACGGAACAGGTAATCCACTAAGCATTATCATGGTCGATCTTGACCATTTCAAAAAATTTAACGATGAATACGGACATGTAGTTGGCGATGATGCCTTACAAACAGCTGCGAAAGTATTGAATGCAGGTCTGCGTCCGACCGACTTTGCGGCGCGTTATGGTGGCGAAGAAATGATCGTTATTTTACCCAATACTGATCAACGTTCAGCACGAATAGTGGCAGAAAGACTTTGTAGCAGATTGCGAAAAACAAGAATTTTTTCAGATATGCAAAAAGCCTTACCTCACATTACAGCGTCTTTTGGCCTGGCGACTTTGCAGCAAGGTGAAGATGGGCCAACTGTAATTGCAATGGCAGATGCAGCGCTATATCGAGCTAAGGAAGCTGGCCGCAATCAGGTTGCCGTTTAGATTTGACGGAATTAAAGCAGCCCCTGTTGCAGACGCAACAGGGGCTGCTTGTATTTTAATAAAGCTTAATACTTTTCTAAACCTAAACGGAATTAGAACTTATAGCCCACGGTAACGCTGACGCCTAAAGGATCAAACTTAATTTCCTGAGTTTGTCCGGTAGAAAATGAGGCAGTGGTTTTCAGAAAAGTCTTAGTGACACCAACATCGGCAAACCAGCGCTCAGTGATCGCCACGGCAACACCTGCGTGCAAAGTTGCGGCTAATTTATTTTTGACTTTGAAGGTCGCTGCCGGGCCGCCTACATCCAACAAAGATGTCAATTGGCCAGAGCCAGTTGTCTTATTGAAATAGGCATACGTTGCGCCTGCACCAAAGTAAGGACGAACTTGTGCCTTAGGATCGAAAAACCGATATTGAACCAAGGTAGTCACTGGCAAGACGCTGGACGTACCAAGCTTACCGGTACCTGCGATTGCTCCTGCACCGTACAGGGTATGCTTGTATGGCAAACCCAATGGGATTTCCACAGAGATATTGTCGGTTATACCGTAATCAAAAACCAACAAGGGTTCAGTATCACTACCGACATCTGCCTTGGTATGCGGCAGCGCAGGTGCAGATAAATCACCGCTCTCAACCTTAGGTGTGATCTTGTTCACGCCAAACTTAGCGGTCCATTGCCCGGCGCTTTGCGCAGATGCGCTAGAAGCAACCGTCATTGCAGCGGCCAGCGCCAGCATTTTTACGGTGTTATTTAAAAGTACTTTCATTGTGTCTCCTGATTCAATTTGTTTTGGCTGTCGCCATTCGAATGTTTTTCAAAAATGACCTCTAATGCTAGAGGTCGATTTGATTCATTATTACAGCCAACCTTTGACGACTAATCTTTCAGACACATAACGTGCAAGCAACCAGTAGCCATATGGCGTAGGGTGAACAGAATCGGCGAACTGGTAATGGCTGACATCACCAGCTATAAGGTTTGAAGCATTGCACACCAGTGAACTTCCTAATGGATTTTTTGCAGCAGTTAAATCACAAGCTGGCGTTGTAACGTTGGTCAGGCCATAAGGACCCGGATTAGTCGCCTGATCGTGACTGACTGCAAATACGTCAACCAACACAACATTCGCTTCTGTAGCAAAGCCTGCACTCAACTGGTCATTGAATGTTTTTACCATGACATTAATGAGCGCTTGCGTCTCAGCGCTCTGGCTAAGACTGGATGGAGTTGTTCCCAAATCAGGAAGATTGTTGACTACAACGTGCGTTGCACCATTCGCAAGTATTTGCGTCTTCACCAATGCCACTAGCTCAGCACCCGCCGTTCCCATTGCAACTACAGCTGCCTGGCTATGAGCAGCAGCATAGTCTGCCCCTGCTTTAGCGCCAGCTGCTTGACCAGCGGTAGTCGCTGCGGCTTGAGCGCTAACAACCATCGGTCCATACACCGCTGGCGAAGCGACGGCTGAATTGCCCGGTTGAATTGCAGCAGCTCCAACTGCCGCACCTACTACTGTTGCATCTGTATGCCCTGCACGAGCACTTTCAGTTGCCATCGCCAGCCCGATTGCTTGAGCTGCAGTAGCCGGACTAGTTGCACCAGACGCAAGAGAGCCGACTAATGTAGCCGCAAAAGTCT
>JANYFV010000197.1 GCA_025359635.1 Undibacterium sp.
TTTGATCCCTATGCCGTTTGATCCGCGCCTGCTGATCAAGATCGCGCCGGCCGTGGCCAAGGCGGCCGAAGAGTCTGGCGTTGCCGCAAGACCTATAAAAGATATGCAAGCCTATGTCGAAAGACTGCAAACCTTTGTGTATCACAGCGGCACCTTCATGAAGCCACTGTTTCAGATCGCCAAAAAAGCACCGGCAGAACGCAAGCGTATTGTGTATGCAGAGGGCGAAGAAGAGCGCGTATTGCGTGCAGTGCAAGTGATTGTCGATGAGAAGTTAGCCAGCCCTATTTTGGTCGGTCGCCCGCATATTTTAGAGCAACGCATAGAAAAATTTGGTCTGCGTTTAAGGGCAGGGGTCGACTTTGAAGTCATCAATCCAGAGTTCGACCCGCGTTACCGCGAGTTTTGGCAAACCTATCATCAGATGACGTGCCGTAAGGGCATAACTGAACAATATGCCAAGCTGGAAATGCGTCGTCGCCATACTTTAATCGGATCGATGATGATTCATAAAGGCGATGCCGATGGCATGATCTGCGGCACCTTTGGAACGACTGGTCTGCACCTCAATTACATCAATCAGGTCTTGGGTAAACGTGAAGGCGTGAACGTGTATGCGGCGATGAATGCGCTGGTCTTGCCGGATCGTCAGCTGGTTTTGGTCGATACGCATGTAAATGAAAACCCGACCGCAGAGCAAATCGCCGAAATCACGATTTTGGCCGCAGAAGAAATGCGCCGTTTTGGTTTGCAGCCAAAAGCTGCCTTGTTGTCTCATTCGAATTTTGGTTCTGGCAATAGCGAATCAGCACAAAAAATGCGCGCAGCTTTAGCGATCATCCAGCGTGACGCACCTGATCTTGAAGTCGATGGTGAGATGCACGGTGACACTGCTTTAGATACAGCCTACCGTAAAAAAATGATGCCGGGCAGTACACTCAGTGGCGATGCTAATTTGCTGGTGATGCCAAATATCGATGCGGCAAATATTTCGTACAACTTGCTCAAGACCACGGCCGGCAATAACATCGCGATCGGCCCGATCTTATTAGGTTGCGCTAAGCCAGTACATATTTTGACGCCATCTGCAACGGTGCGCCGGATTGTGAATATGACGGCGCTTTGTGTAGTGGATGCGGTGGCGCAGCGTTGATTTAATCAGTCGTATTAGTATCAAAAAAACCGGATTCTGTGAAAAGAATCCGGTTTTTTTATTGTGGAATGAAAACGCTTACGTGGCGGGGTAGATTTGTGTGAAATGCGTATTCACGTAAAAAGAATCGGCTAAAAAAGCCTTAGGTGAAGAAAATAACCCCAGGATTTTTCTGCTTACCGTTTCTATGTGCAAGTGTGGGTAACAGGATGCGGTAAATTCATGGCAATAGTATTTGCCCGACCCGGGAGCAAAATCAAAGTCATAGGGGATATTTGCATCAGCACATTTTCTTGCATGTTCAATCGCCCATTCCTGACCAGAGTCTGGCCGCAGGACGATGATTTTATCGGTACGGCAAAAGTCGATAATATCAATCAGGCTTGAGCCTTCGGCGATCGAATGCACCATGGTGTTATCGCCGATATATAAACCACTGTGACTGCAACCACTTTCACCTTTAGGTATGAAGTAACCATCCAAATAATCGTCATACGCACGCATGACCACGTCACCTGCAAGAAGACTCGCCATGATCGCTCGTGTATCCGATCCTTTGATGCGAAAAGAAGTGGGCTGGTAAATGACAAACATAGGCCATTTGTATATTTTTATGTCGCCGAAAATAGTTAGTGCGACGCGTTTAAATCCATACAAAAAACTACTCATTTGATTTCCCATTTTTTAAAAAATTTTGATGCTATTTCATCGTGCAAACCCTCATCAATTTTTCCATCACTGCTTAATCGGTACCCGGCCAGTCGGCACGACGCTAGAAGCCTTGATGCAATGACCATGCTGATCGTCAAAAAACATGTGGGGCTTAAATGCTGCCAGAACGGCGGATTTATTTACGCCGCCCATGAAGAAGGTTTCATCGATGGCGATATTCCAGGCGCGTAGTGTGCGTATCACGCGCTCGTGTGCGGGCGAGGAGCGCGCCGTGACCAGTGCTGTTCTTAAAGGGAAGGCGCGACCATCTGGGGTTTTGAAATTATTTTGCAGGTAGGATAAGGCGACCAGCAGACGTGCGAACGGGCCTTCTGGTAAGGGTTTTTTTGCATTTTCGCGCTCGTGCTGTTCGAATGCTTCTACTCCTTGTTCCTGATAAATGCGTTCTGATTCATCGGAGAAAATAACCGCATCACCATCAAAGGCAATACGGATTTGCTCCAGATCGGCGGCGTTCTCAGGTATTTGGTAGAGCAGCGCCGAAGCCACGCCAGAGTTGATGGCGGCTTGCACATCATCTTCGTGCAACGAGAGGAATAGGCTGATGTTGAAGGCTTGTAAATACGGTGCCAGTGGTGCGCCACCGGATAATGCGGCGCGGCTGATATCTAAACCGTAATGTTCAATGGAGTTGAAAATTCGTAATGAGGTTTCAGATGAGTTTCGTGACATGATCACAACTTCAACTAATCGATGTTCCGGGGTTAAGGTATTCAATTTAAGCAGAGCCTTGACCAAAGAAAAACCGGCACCTGGTTTCAAAAAAGCATTTTCATTTGTTAACTGATGTTGGCGATAGGCATCTAGGCCCTGGTGTTGAAATATGGTTTCTTCCATTTCCAGATCGAACAGAGCGCGGGATGAGATACCGATGACGAGCAGGTTATCAAGTGAGAAGGGCATGTATGTGTCGATCTATAAAAGGCTAGAAAAAATATTAAGAGCGAGCTTGACACAAAAACCATACTCAAACAAGCGGCGCAAAATGGATAATGAAAGGATGTCTTTTTGATCTATGCAAAAGAGGCAACGATAGGAAAAATTTACTGATGCAGGCGTCCGCTTGACTTACAATCGCATACTTGGCGTTATATTGCCATGTGGAAAACTCAAATTTTTTGATCAATTTCATGTTAATTTGATCTGGGTTGAGCTATGCAATGTAACTCGTTAATACTCGTTACCATTCGTTATTCGCCATTTGTTTAAGTGCTTATGTTTAAAAATATTTTTACTTCTATCCGTCTTTTGTTCTCAAACATTATCACGAGTGATTCTGGGACAGAGTTCATTACCTATGCCCGTGTCAAACTGACAGAACAAAATAAGTTACATGCGGATAGTTGGCAACTGGGAAAAGAACAGGGTTGGACTGCCAATATTCGCGAAGGTGTAGTGGTGTTTAAATTCGCCAAGGGCGTTACCGTCAAGGCGCAGTTCCAGGTCATTGGCATTTATGATGAGATTAGCAAGCGCTTCTCGTGGGGATGGGCGCATTCTTCTATTTCGCCTGCGATGCAGGAGCATGCGAATTTGGCCAGGCAATGGGGGCTAGAAAACCAACATCCTGCATATACCGCAAAAAGCATTGCATGCAATTTGGACGAAGGATGGAATTTTGCGGCGGTGACAAATAGCCTGGCGAGTTCAAAAGGCGTGTATCGCGGACACGCCGGTACTAACTATATTTTCATGACACTCGGTGAGATGATTGTCGAAACTGAAGCGGTATCACCGCATTGGGCAACAATCGTCAAAGCGTAAGCCTGATGCGCTGTCTTTATTGTCGGATCCATCCATTCCTTTGACGCGTAAACCTAAAAACACAAAAGCGAGTTTCGGTAATGAAGCTCGCTTTTTTTATTCACTAAGGGAGTGCGGATTTATTCTTCATCCCAGAATGCTTTAGTCGGAGATCCAGTTTTCATTTACTTCGTACGAAGCACAACTGCTATGTCGCTTCGCGAACAGCTTGAAACTGGATCCCCGCTTTCGCGAGGATGACGAATTCGAAAAACTGGATTCCCGCTTTCGCGAGGATGACGAATTCTAATAAATCCGCGCTTCCCTCAATATTTTATTTCGCGATCAACAGCAAGACTGCCCGTCCATTCACTCCATATACGGTGTTTTCACCACCGATGAGCGCTTCTGAACCGGGCGCGACGATGGTATTGGCACCTTCGTTCCAGTTTGATGTATCCATCACGCGATACCAGGTCTTGCCTGTGCCTGGCCATGGCAGAGTGAAGTTGACAGGGCCGGACCAGCCGTTATACGCGACATAAATGGCCGATGCGGTATCGCCAAATTCTGAGCCATCAATACGGTATGCCAGGGCGCGGTTGTTGGCATCGCCAAAGTATCCAGCATCAATCACAGTACCGTCTGGTTTGAACCAACGCAATTGCTCCATGATGTTGGCATTGTTATCCACACTAGAATAGAAATTCAATGGACGTAAAGCCGGGTGCGCTTTGCGGAACGCGATCAGGCGTTGAGCCAGCGTTTTGAAATTGGTCTGATCAGCACTTAAGGTGTAGTTCAGCCAGTTGGCAGATGAGTCGAGATTGTAGGGGTTGTTATTGCAATTGATGCTGCGCATGAATTCATCGCCGCCCGTCATCATCGGCGTACCTGCACTAAGCATCATGAAGGCCATGCCATTACGCGCAGCCTTGCGCTGGTCTTGAGCTACTGCGCCCTGATCCCAGCTATTGTTGTTATCGTCACCGCCATCCGATGGCCCGTAAGGCCAGGCCTGCAGATTGCTTTTGCTGTTGCAGGAATATAGATCTTTCAAGGTGAAGCCATCATGCGCCACCATGAAATTGACCGACTGCCACGGCTGGCGACCATTGTTTTGATACAGATCGGCCGAGCCGCTAAAACGTGTCGCGAGTTGACCTGGCGTGATAGGCGCAGAACCTAGCTTGTTCTGGCTTTGCCGGAAAGTGTCGCGGAAAATACCATTCCATTCCGACCAGCCAGTAGGGAAGCCACCAACTTGATACGAGTTACCGCCAATTGCCCAAGGTTCTGCGATCAGATCAACCCCGCTACCACCCGCTGCCGGCCTTGGTGTGAGATCGCGCACGATGCGATTCAGGGCATTATTGGTATCCATTTTGTCGAAATTGAAGCAGCCGCTTTCACAAGTGTTGCCGAGAACCGACGCCAGGTCAAAGCGAAAACCGTCGACACCCAGCGTGTTTTTCCAGTAGGCCAACGAATCGACGATCAGGTTTTGCGCAACCGGGTTATGCGTGTTGTAGTTACCGCCGACGCCGGTGTTATCCCAGGAGTGTTGATTGTCGCTGGTTAGTTCGTAGTAAGTCGGATTATCCAGGCCGCGGAATGAATACAGGTTGTATACCGTTAAGCCATCGGTACCGCCCCAGGCGCCACCTTCACCGGTGTGGTTATACACGGTATCGATATACACCTTGATGCCCTGATCATGGAAGGCCTTGACCATGGCTTTGAATTCAATAGTCGGGCCACCGGCTGCCTTGTTGTAGGCAAATCGACGGTCTGGTGCAAAATAATTGAGGGTCATATAACCCCAATAATTGTCGCCCGCGTCGGTGTTGGGAACGACATCATTAGTGTCGTTCTGGGTTTCTTGCAATGGTAAAAATTCTACTGCTGTTACTCCCAGGCTGGCTAGGGAGGCGGCTTTTAAGCCGGCACCTTGATACGTGCCGCGATACGCCGCCGGCACGCTGGCGTCATTCATGGTGAAGCCGCGGACATGTACTTCATAAACGATGTCATCCTTCTGTGCGCGCGTCGGTTTGGTGCCTATACTTTGTGTATCTGCTGCCAGCACGATGCTCTTGGATGCCTTGTCGCCGCTGTCGATATTACGATACGTTGCACCAGTTGCGAAAATCGTGCCGTCGGCATTGTTAGCATTAGTTGGGTCGTGACTGATCTCTAACGCATACGGATCTGTCAGTAATTTGTTGGGGTTAAAGCGGTTACCAGCAGCATCAACGTCGCTGATAAATCCGACGCTACTACCCTTGGTCCAGCTGGCACTGTACGGCCAGTTTGGTCCCCATGCGCGATAACCGTAATACACCGGGCCGGTTACGCCAAGAAATTGCAAGGCGCTGACGACGGCATTGGTCGACCAGACATTACTGGCATTTTTGGTCAGCACATATTTGGCGACTTCCTGACTGCCGTAGGCGTTGGCGTATACGCTCAGTTCTATCCGGGTCGCTCTTGAAGAGTAAACCTGAAACGTGATGTTGGCCATAGTCCCATCATACTTTGCACCAAGATTCATGCTGTTGATGGCGGCATACGCACTGCTCGATGGCAATGCCAATACTGCGGCAGTGGCCAGCAGCATTCCTGCTAATAGTTTGTTCAAACGCATTTTTGTCTCCAATAATTTTAGGAATAATTACGTAAAACGAAAAGCCAGAAAGTCAGATTGGCCATTTTTTTACCAACACGTGGAATGAAAAAAATCATTGGTGAATTCATTCGTTTATGCGTGCATGGGCAAAATAGCAGAGGCTTTTCTGGCCTGAGCACCTCACGATCGTATGCCGCGATGAGCGCCCGGTAACACCGCAATTCAAAGTCGATTCGGAAAATTATTCGACTCGTTAGAAAATGTGTGTACAGTAATAATACAGTAGTTTAACTACATAACTATTATTTCATTGCAAGTGCAGGATTGAATATGTTTATTTTTATATGCGGAGCGGTATTTTAATTAAATAATCTACAAGACGGTAAGTTGGGGGTGCGTGGTATTTTAGAGTGAATGCGTCGGTGGGGTGGTGGGAGTCTGAGGATTTTATAGTTCGAAATTTGCGATTGACTGTTGTCGAGTTTGTGTTGTTTTTTTGTGTAGTTTAATTACTTTTTATGGGGGCGTGATAGGTTTTCATTTTCGTTTATCCGCTTTAATTTCATCAAGCTTTATCAAATACATTTTCGTATCTCTGGGGCTGATACTGTATTTGATTGCTTGTGAGATAGCCTGTTCTGCTGATGTTAAGTCACCTAGTTGTATTAAGGCAGAGGCAAGCCAGAAATGGAACTCTGGATTTTCTGGCGCATTTTGTACTTCTTTGTTGAAAAATTCTTTCGCTGCAAGAAAATTTTCTTCTTTCATGGCTTGCTGTCCCAAACTAAAGAAATGGTAGGCTTGATACGGGCGTTCTTTCTCGGCCCTTTTTGCTAGTATCTCGGCCTCGTCATAACGTCCGAGTGCTCTTAATGTGTAAGATAAATTGAGCATCACACTGCTATCTTTGGGGTCTTGCCCGAGGGCGAATTCGAAGGCGTTCAGTGCTAATTGCAAGTCGCCGTGGGCGCGATAAATGGCACCCAAGGTATTGTAGGGACTTAAGTAAAATACGTCCTGCATGATTGCTGAACGCACCCACCAATACGCATTGTCTAACTGGTTTTGCGCCAATGATTCCGCCGCGCGGTTATTCATGTACATGGCGATGGTGGTGTTTTCGCTGATGATCTCAGTCGCCAGATGACGCATATCTTCTGGCGGTAAAAAATCGACGGTCATTTGACGCCTGACACCACTGAAGAAAGATTTTGGCGTGTGTTTTTCCAGCAGCGTGACGTTGACGTGGCCGGCATTAAACAGCAAGGCTCCATTGCGGCTCCAGCTAGGTTTTAGGCGCACATTTTGAAATTGAACGTCGAGCCCTATTTCTTTGGCGAAGGCTGCTGTCATCAACACCAGCGACATGCAATTGCCGGTGCGAGCTGCAAACGCCTGCGCGGCATTTTTTGTGTTGCTAGCATCGTAGTCAATCTTGAGTTTTCCTTCACTGAAGAGCGCATCGAAAAGACCTTGTTGCAAGCCTTTGATGCGTAATTGATCGGAAATATCGACTGCAATAAATTGCCGCATTTCTGCGCTAAGTGCAAAAACCTCATCGGTTTTAATAATGTCGGATGGCGCTGAAAACAGCGCATCATTGAGCAGGGCTTGTGCCTGGGTTGATGACAATGGCGGCGGACTCGCGCATGCCCCTAGAAGGAGAGAAAACAGAAGAGTAAGAAGGGGAACAATGCTTTTCATTTGACCCAATTTGACCCACGGATAAATAAAATCGCCAGCCGGCTTGGTAACAAAAGATTTTTCCCGGCTAGCGTTATAGTCGATTAATTTACTAAGCTCCTATTTTATTTTATATCTTTCCCAAGCACATTTAAAGTGCGTGCAGCCAAGTTCACCGTGACGCTACTTGCTTCAATATCAGCAGCACTGTGCGCCACGCTTACTTTGTAGCCTGAGGCGCCGATTCGCCAGGTTTTAGTGGCGCTGTCGTACATGCCCAATAAACGTGGATCAACAAGCAGACTGACCATTTTGCTTTCGCCTGGCAGGAGTTCAACTTTATCCCAACCGCCTAAACGTTTGGGTGCTTCCCAATTGTTAAGCGATGCCGACAGGTAGACTTGAGGCACGTCCTTACCTCTGACTTTTCCAGTGTTTGTGACAGTAAAACTCACTTGCAGATTACCATTAGTCACGTTACTGGTCAGGCCAGAATAGGCAAACTGGGTGTACGATAAACCATGGCCGAATGGAAATAATGGTTGTAAACCTTTGAGGTCAAACCATTTATATCCAACGGCTGCACCTTCATGGTAATTGACATCGAAGCGCGCATCTGGTGTGGCAGGGTTACCGTCTAAAATTGGCCTTGGTAACTGGCTTTCGGAGACCGGAAAACTTGCCGGAAGATGGCCTGAAGGGTTCACTGCGCCAAATAGCACGCTGGCAATTGCTTCCCCACCGCCAGTGCCCGGGTACCAGGCTTCCATCACTGAGCCGACCTGATTTATCCATGGCATTGTCACTGGCCCACCGGTTTCTAAGACAACGACAGTCTTTGGATTGGCAGCAGCCATTGCGCTGATCAAAGCATCTTGATTTGATGGCAGCGCTAGACTGACAGCGTCATTCGCTTCGCCCACCCATTGCGAGGCAAAGACGATGACAACATCGGCTTCTGCGGCGAATTTTGCCGCTGCTTTAATATCGGTACCAGCGTTAAAATTGACTTGCGCTTGTGGTGCATAACGCTGTATTGCCTTGAGCGGAGATGATGGGTGGAACACCACTGGGCCTGGCCAGATTAATGGCTCGATTCCTTTCACAGCGCTGCCGCCGATAGGATAAACCAGTGATGATCCGCCACCTGCAAGTACACCGACATCAGCGTGCGAACCAATAATTGCAATCTTTTTCAAGCCAGAATTTAAGGGCAGTAAATTCTGGTTATTTTTTAAGAGAACTATGCCTTCCTCTGCATCTCGTTGCGAGACTAATGCGTGCGCTGCATAATCAATTTTCCCGCTAACTGAAACCGGGTAGTCGAAGAGGCCTTTGTCAAACATGCTGTGTAAAATACGTTTGAGCATATTGTCCAGGCGTGCCTGTGGTACAAAGCCATTACTTACTGCCTCTTTAAGTGCACCGGAGAAGTAAGGCATGACATCAAATTCCCAGCCAGATTCTTGGTCAAGGCCGTTGTTTGCCGCGGCCACGGTGCTATGCGTAGCGCCCCAATCTGACATCACGTATCCGCGATACGCCCAATCGGTTTTTAATACCTGATTCAGCAAATAATCGTTTTCGCAAGCGTAAAAACCATTGACCCGGTTGTAGGCGCACATGATAGAACCAGGGTCGGATTTTTCCAGAGCAAATTGTATGGCCAATAAGTCTGACATGCGGGCGCTGGCATCATCAATTTTTGCATTGAGAGTAAATCGGCCAGTTTCTTGATCATTGATCGCGTAATGTTTTAACGTGGAAATAATGTGATTCGACTGTATGCCGTTGATCTGCGCCGCGACAATTGTTCCGGCAAGTAATGGGTCTTCACCTGCGTATTCAAAATTGCGTCCATTGCGTGGTTCGCGCAAAAGATTCACGCCACCTGCCAGCATCACGTTAAAGCCAGTAGAGCGCGCTTCTGCGCCTATCATGGCACCACCTTTGAAGGCCAAGTCCAAATTCCAAGTTGCGGCAGTCGCAAGGCCGGATGGTAAGGATGTGCCACCACGCGCGTTCGGGCCTGTGCCTTGTGCCGCCACGCCAATACCAGCATCAGTTTCAAACTGTGCCGGAATTCCTAAGCGTGGTACGCCTTCTACATAGCCCGCTGAATGCGCTATGGCAGAAGGGTGTTTTTTTAAATTTTTCCATGTTGTGTCGGTGCCAAAGTGACCAAATACTAGTTTAAGTTTTTCATCTTGCGTCATTTCTTTGAGCAGCAGATCGGCGCGTTGATCCGCTGCAAGAGATGCATTCATCCAGGGTCTTGGCGTTGCTGTCGAGTTTGCCTGGCTTTGCTCCGCAGAATTTGCGTAAGCCGTCGTCGCTGATAAAACGCAGGCGATAGCAAGAACTACTATTTTTCGGGTAAACATAGTTTCTACCTAAATTTTGGGTTAATCGTTCGAAGAGTCAGTGTGGAATGCAATCTCTGAGGGAGAAACTATTTTTGCCGACGCCATATTGGAAAGCTTTCCAATAATGTGTTAGATTGCCGCAAAAAAATATCTATGTCAAATAATTACGCGAATTTTGTAGAGCACGAGATCGCTCGTTTGTTATTACAGCTTGTTTTTTTAGAGTAAAAATCAAGAAATTTTTTTGCGGCAATATTTTTTGGTTTTTTGAATTAAATATACTAAAAAGCGTGTTGTAAATTAACACAAATGGGAACGTTTCCAAAATAATGATTGACATCAAAATTTACAGAATGCTATATTCGCTAAAACCGTATGGAAACGATTCCATGCAGTTGTTAAAGCATGAATTTTCAGTATGTATGCGTAATTCATGTGGGCTAAAGTGGC
>JANYFV010000218.1 GCA_025359635.1 Undibacterium sp.
CCCCATTGTTGCTCTAGCTGTTCTAATTTTTCTTTTACTACCGCTTTGGTCTCCGCTTGCTTGGCCGCCTTGCGCAAGACCCGCATGACTTTTTGACTGATGGCGGCCAATACATCGTGTGCATGGGTTTCGCCCATGAGGGTGCCGACCGCTTCGTGACTGACGGGGTTATTTAATTCTTCGACCAATTGCTCCAACGTGACGTTGGGGTCTTTGACCAAGGGCTTCATGGTGCTGACGTCTTGCAAGGCCGCATAAATATCGACAGGATCATAAATCTTGAAGACTGTCTTGCCGATTTCATCGCAGCGCCGGGTGGCGCGGCCTATCATTTGTTCGTACAAAATCCGTGAGCGCACGCGCCGCATGAAGACCAGGTGGCAAATCTTAGGCACGTCTATGCCGGTAGTGAGTAAATCAACAGTGATGGCGATACTAGGAAAATGCTCATTCTTGAAACGCTGAATTTTGAGTGCAACATTATCTGAAGCGCCGGTGATTTTTTGCACCGCTGCCTCATTGTATTCATCACCATAGGCTTCCAAAAACGCCTCATCTAGCAAGCGCTTAACCATATCTGCGTGCAGATCGGTGGCGCAGAAGATGAGCGTTTTCTCATCGCCCATGGGGTTGATCTCTTGCGCTAGCTGCTGACAGATGACTTTGTTAAAACCTTCGGTAATCACACGCCGATTAAAGCTTTCGACATCAAATTTAAGTTCGTCTTCTAGCTGCGAGGTTTCTATTTCACCCGTAGCATGGTTGATGGTGCTGACTTCTTCGCCTTTATCAAACTTAATGCCATTTTGGGTGAGCAAGGTTTCATAACGGATTGGCGGTTCGTGATCTATCAGCCAATCATCGGCCACTGCTTCGCGGTATGAATAGGTATAGACGGGTTTGCCAAAAATATCGGTGGTGTGTTTGGCTGGCGTGGCGGTGAGGCCGATCTTGACGGCATCAAAATAATCTAGCGTGCGGCGATAACTGGACATGTATTGGTCTTGATCACGCACTGCCAGCTCACCTTCGGTCATTTCTTGATCTAGGGTATAACCTCGATGCGCTTCATCGACGATGATGCAATCAAACTCATCGACGCCGGGCGGATTATCGGATTGAAAGATGCGACTGACCATCGCTTGCACGGTGGCGACCTGAACGCGAGTTTCTGCCTGTGCTGCCATATCGCCTAACTCAGCAATATTGTAGAGCTTGGACAATGGCATGTTTTGTTCTAATAATGCTTCGTGAAATACGCCTGTCGCTTGATCACCAAGTGCAGTGCGATCAACTAAAAACAAGATGCGCCGAAAACGTTCGGCTTTTAAAAAGCGATACATTAAGCCGACAATAGTGCGGGTTTTGCCGGTGCCAGTAGCCATCGCGAGTAAGCATAGACGTCGGTTATCTTCCAGCGCTGTCTCTACCGCCTGAATGGCTTTTTCTTGGTATTCACGCAGATGCAAGTAAGCAAAACCTTCTTGCTGCAATTTAAGTTGTGCGTCTTCTTTACTTCTACTGAGTTGATCAAGCAAACCATCTGGCCGATGAAAATCCATTAAGGCCCGCGCTGGATTTGCTGGTGAACGTACATCGCGAAACCAGGTACCGCTTTGCTCGGCAAGTTGCTTTAAAAAGGGGCGACCGTTGCAAGAATACACAAACGGAACATTAAAAAAACCGCCTTCACCATCAGCCCATGGGGCGCTTAGCCCTGAGACCTGCCATGCAGGTTTATGATCCGCTGTAACTTTAAAGCCGCGTGCATAGCGTTGCGCCTGCGGGATCTTGCCAGCGACATTCACATTGATACGTTTGGCCTCAACTGCAGCGATGGGGATTAAACCGGCAAATAAGATGTAATCTGCAGACTGCTTACCAATTGTTGGCCATTCAGAGATGGCCTTGTTTTTTCCTATTTCTGGCCTGGCACCGCCTGCGTAGGTGAGCAATTGGGTATCTGTTTCCCAGCCTGCTTCGGATAACTGTTGGTCAATCAGGATGCGGGTGAGTTCTTCATTAGGCGAGAATTGACCGCTGGCTTGCTTGATACGGGTTTTAAGTTGCTGGGTTTGCTGCGCCTGTTGCGCACTCGCTTGTTTATCAGCTTGCTGCGTATCTTTGGTCTTGAGCGCTTGCTGCATCGCTTTGAGCTGCGCATCAAACTCTGCTCGTATGCGCTGAAGCTCGGCTTCGTGCTCTAAGGCTAGTGCCTCAAAACTGCGTGCTTCTGCGTCCATTTGCAGCGCCAGCACGGAATACTCTTCTTTCTCTTTGGCCACTAGCGCGGCAAATTGCTGGTTGTTCTCTAGTGCCTGGGCGGTACTGCCGAGCTCCACCTTGAGCTGTTCTATTTGCGTTTGAAGAGCGCGTAATTCGATACTAGGGTCTTGCGGTGGGATAAATGGACCGGCCTTGAATTCAGCACCATTTTTACTCACACCCTGGTGGTACCAAATCGCCAGAGCGCGGGCGACCTTGAGGCCGTCCATCGCATCTTTATGCTTGGTATGAAACTGGTGGTTGGCCTTATTGCCTTCAATTCTTAAGGTGTGAAACAGATTGCGAATTTCTTGATCCAGCTGAATTTCACGCTGCAACTTGTACAGCAAATCCGCCTGCGTGGTATCGGCATCAAACACAATACCAAAACGAGCAGCCAAATCCTGCGCCATGGCTTCACCCAGCTGACGTAACTTAATCAGCGTGGTATTGGGATCACTGGAGAAAGCCTGCTCGGCGCTTTGGCCTAGCTGTGCGAGCAAGGGTGAATGTTCGGTGAGGAAGCTGAAATTGTTTGACTGGATCACGGTGGCCTTAGGCGAATTTTTCTTTTTAGCAACTGTACTTTAGATTTGGGATAATTGGAATTTTATTATGCTTATTGAGCAAAACGCTTAAACCTAACATCGAGTTCTTGAAGCGACTCAACAACGATGTTTAGAACCCTTCCGACTCGCAAAGCTTTATTGAGGCGGCGATGTTTATCCATCGCTGCAGCCAAGGTAGCCGCTCACATTTCAATTTCTTTCTTTTTTGAACAAACCGACAAAAGCCTCTTGAGCAACTATTTCGTCATGCGCTTTTACCACCCAATTTTGCCCGTAAAAATC
>JANYFV010000225.1 GCA_025359635.1 Undibacterium sp.
GTACCGGCGCTTGGCACATTGGGTTTGGGATTATGCTCTAGCGGTTGCCATAGTTTGGCGCGCTGTATCGCCCTGGCGCATTGGAAAAATACTTTCTCTACCTTGATGATCAGCACGCACTTAGGAAATTTTCCGTCGATAGCAAACTTCTGCAATAAGGCGGGTTCAACACTGATACTAGCTTGTCCGTTGACGCGTAAAGTTTCACCGACACCGGGGATGAGGAACAGTAATGCGACGTGGGGATCAACAAGTATATTGCGGAGGCTGTCGATGCGGTTATTGCACCGACGATCCGGCAATAGCAAAGTGTGCATGTCATGCACTACGACAAACCCTGGGGCGTCACCGCGTGGCGAAATATCCAGCCCATCGGTTCCGCCGCTTGCCAGAACGGCGAACGGAGATGCAGCTATCATGGCTTGATAATGTGGGTGGATATACGACAGTTCTTTTGTCAATGACGCCTCGCCAACTTGATCGAATAGTCCGTTCAGTTGTTCTGTCGTGCTAATGCGGTATTGTTCTTGAGCTATTTCCATGGCATGTAGATAAAAAATAAAACCGTTGAGTTCAATGGGCCATCGGTGGTAACGCCGATTGTCCATGCAGCTTGTCTGTGCGCTGTGTGTGTATGTGAATTAGCTGCGCTTTGCCAATACCGCAGGCGCGATAATTTTATGGACAGGCGCAACAAAAAACATATACACCCACCCTAGCGTATTGTGAATGTGCACGACGGTAGAGAGCGCGACAGAATGTTGCTCGCCTTTAGTTTGTTTGCAAACAGATACCTGAACATTCAAGTGTTTATCGGAATCCCCCAAAATGATTTCGTTCTCAGATAAATAACGCAGAGAAAAGATCCCGACGCGATCACCGACGCTATAGGCGCTGACCGGCTTGTCCCTGATTTCGCCCAAGTGTCCAAGATTTTTAAGCCCGACCAAAGACACCACGCTGTTACGCAATGCCATCATGGTATTCACCCAGGCAGGTGTTTTTTTGACGATAGCTAAATAAATCTCAAGTGCTGAGGGTGCATTTGCTTCTATCGGCAATTGGTAGCAGTCGTAAAAATGCGCGCCGCTTAAATTGCGTGCAATTTCGCTGGAAGCTGGAATATCACAGGTGCTTACTTGCGGTTTCATTTTCGAGTCCTCTAATTTCAAAGTGCCGTGAGTAATCCATAAACCATACTCATGCCATCGCCTCGATCATTTTTTTGATCTTGATGGCTTTTTCAAAATGATCAAGCTGATGCGTTTCTATCCACCATACCGCGGCTTCCATCAACAAGGCTGGATCGTCATTTTTATTGGCGAAGAAGGCATAAAACGATACGCCAACATCTAGCCCTTTTTGAGCAATTTTTTTGTCGCAAACTTCGATCATTTTTTTCTTTAGTTTGGCTGGCAACATAGTCTGATTCTCAATGATTAATTTTAAGTTGATGCGTGACTGTTCTGTCTCTATGAAACGGCCATTTTTAAAGTGCGAAAACCTTCATTCACCGTCATGCCGGACTTGATCCGGCATCCAGTTTGACACTGGTGAATTCTGGATACCGGATCAAGTCCGGTATGACGATAACGAGAGTATTTAATATCGTCATTTTAGCGACCGTATAGTCACGTTGATTCTAAGCGCAACAATCCTATCGCTGCCGGAAGCGCCAGCCAGAAACCTGATGTCGGCATCAACACGATACCCAATATGGTCAGCAACAAAGTGCCGGCACCGATAGCGCGCGCTGAAGTGAAATTGCTATTTTGTTCCAAGCTGTGTATCGCCATCCCCATCAAGGCTAACACCGCGCCAAATAGCAAGAACCACACTGCCGCCGCCGTCATCGGATCACGCCCAACAGTGTCGAACACGCCACGTTGCGCTAAGCCGAGAAACACCTTACCGAAAACTAAGGCCGCGAAAAGCGTGTGCAAAATTGCGACGAGGATTAACCAGCGCCCTATCCATATTTTTCGTTTGATTGTTTGCGATGTCATCCATTCTTCCTTAAGTTGGTTTTGTCCACGGGTTACCGGTCGCCACTGTCGCCCCGAGTTGTTTTAGCATGTGCATCAAACCTAAAAATGCACGATCAAAATACGGCAAATCTTCATGAAAACCTGCGGCGATATTCAGCATGGTTTTGCTATTGCTGCGCTGTGGTGAGGGATAAGCCGATTTATTACTGAAGTCAAAACTAGCGGTCTTAAACGCTTCCATTTGCCAGTTAACTAGCGGAGTAATGGCTGGGATCAAGGTATCGATAAAATCACCCAGACTTAGCTCAGCCGAAATCACGCCCAAGTCTATATATGCTGCCCGCACTTGCGCGTAATTGTCGTCTGAAGGGGGAGCAAGCAAGGCTGTCCAGGCCTGCGCCATTGCCTGACAAAACTCCACTGAAATTGTCTTGGTGCAGCCAAAATCAAGTACGCCTAATTGTCCATCAGGCATAAACAAAAAATTTCCCGGATGCGGATCTGCATGCAAACGCCCCAGTTGCCGCACGCTATGCCAAAACCAGTCGTATAACAATTGACCGAAATGATCACGTTGCGCTTGTGTTGGCTTGGTGGCTAACCAAGGCTCCAGATGCAAACCATCAAGATGCTGCATGCTCAATACGCGACGACTTGATTGTTTTTCGAGTACTTGCGGGATGACGATGTCAGGCAACGCAACATGCGCGCTAAACCAGCGCAATTGGTCTGCCTCATGTTCATAATCGAGTTCTTCGGCCAGCTTATGCTCTATCTCATGCATCATGCGGTCGATCAGCTCTTGGCGCGGCATCAGGTCTGAACCCAATGCCAGAGTTTGCAAGATGCCTTGCAACATGCGGATGTCGCTGCCTATCGATGAGGCTATCCCCGGATACTGCACTTTAACTGCCAGCTTTGTTCCATCGGCTAGCGTTGCGAGATGCACTTGCCCCAAGCTAGCGGCGGCAAACGAATGAGGCTCAAACCGGGCGAATAATTCTTCCGGCGCAAGACCGAATTCTCGCGTGAATACTTTATGCACCAAGGCGCGATTGAGTGGTGTGACTTGGTAGCAGCCTTTGGCCAGTTCACGTCGTATGCCTGCTGGTAAAAAATCAGCTTCCATACTCAGCAATTGAGACAGCTTGAGCGCAGTGCCTTTGAGCTGATTCAGTGCACGGAACAAAATGCGCCCGAGTTCAGCCTCGTGCTGATCTTGCGCGACTAATTTATCGCCGTCATCGCGCGTGAGCTGGCGCGCCTTGTGACCGATGTGTGTAATGCCGGCGTGCGCCAGCGCCAACCCGCTAATCGCGCTGCGCTTGAGTTTGCTGGTGGCAGGTGCTTTGTTCATGAGTTATTTGGCCAAACCGCGTTTGGCCAGCTTAAGCAAATCCAAAATACCAGAGCCATTTTGCATCAGGCGAGAGAGTTGATTGCGCACTAAAAACCCGGCCAATTCAGAAAGTTTATTCACGACGCCGCTTTTCAGCGCCAAGACCAGCACAGCTAAAGTCAAATCGACCAGTTGCGTGGTATCAGAAAATTCTTCCGATTCATCTTTCAGCCAGTAGGCAATCACCGCAAACAGATAATCGCCAAACAGGCCACC
The DNA here is from genome assembly GCA_025359635.1 of Undibacterium sp. Lineage (GTDB taxonomy): Bacteria > Pseudomonadota > Gammaproteobacteria > Burkholderiales > Burkholderiaceae_D > Undibacterium. The sequence goes on from JANYFV010000225.1 coordinate 3,604, forward strand.
GAGCATATTTTTAAAATCACACACCGCGATCTCGCCACTCTGCTCAGCCGCATCGATAAATGCCACCACTTGCTCTTTCAAGACTTGCTGCCCGGGCATATTGTCACGCATCATCAACAAGGGCGATTTGCCAACTACTTCGCGCGTAATCGCGACAAACTCGCGATCCGCCAGCAACAGTTCAAGCAAGGCATCAACCAATCGCTGCAAGCGCTCCTGCAAGCCAAATTCGGCAAACCCCGGTGTTTCCAGGGTTTGTTCGAGCACGATCGCTATACACAATTCGTAATACCCAAGCATCAATTTCTCTTTGGTCGGGAAGTATTTGTAGATGGTGGCATCACCAATACCCGCCGCCCGCGCGATCTGTTTCATGGTACTGGCGTCATAACCGTGCTCGGTCATCAAATCAACCGCAGCGCGGATAATCTCGCGACGTGTTTGCTCTTGCTGGGATTTGGAAATTTTCATAATTAATACTTACTATCGTTAAAATTTTAAATTATTAACTGCAATGTATATCAAATATCTTTAAAGTTCAAGTATTAGGAAAATGTTTGATTTTCTTTCGACAAATTTTTTGAAATACCCAATCAGCAAGTGCGAGCTAAATCGGGTTTGCAGTCAATCAATGAATACAGTACGTGGGCAATTTGCAATGTAATTGCTTCAATAACACTAGTAATTTAAAGTGCAAAAAATGATCGGCAATTGTTCTTCGCAAATCAATCAAGCAAGGCACAAGTCTGCACTTTGGCGCCAAAAAAATCGGCATGCAAATGAAATGCCTTGAGGATGCGCTGGCGGCCAATTTCATCTTCAGGCAAGGCAAAAACCACTTGCAAATATTGTGTCGTAGCGGGGCCAATTTTTGCCGCAGCAACAGTCATTGTTGAAACAGTTGAATTCAGCGCTAGTGTTTGCTTATCATCAACGGCGAGCTGATTTAATTCTTCCAGTATCTCTGATTCCGTAATCGTCAAAGTGTCATGTGGTCCCGGCCATTTTTTTATGCCACCCACTACCGCGACCACACCACCGGTGATTTCAAATTCAGCATCTGAAATTCTTTCGTAGTGAAAAGCTTCCCAGGCTGACATGCCATGCTTACGATTGGCAACCGCGCTCATGGCTAGTGCGATGACACCGCCGTTTGCCAGCATCCCCACAGGTAACATCTCGGCTAAGCTTGCGTGTGTGATTGAATTATAGATATCGGTCATCTTGATTTTTCTTGGTGATGGTTGCAATGCGCTAAGGCAAAAAGCTAGGTGCAATAGTAATCGATATGACGAGGGGCAGTTTGCCCGTCTGTCTAGCCTCTACCAATCCCTAATTTTAAAGAAAAATGTAAGGAAAAATGACTTTTCAAGAAATCTCCGCGAATCACGGGTAGAATTCGCTGTCATTTTTTTCATTTACTTTGCACGCGTAATAGTTATACGTGCATCTTTATTAGCAAACCCTTAAAGGAATTCACGATGTTGATCAAATCCCGTGTTGTATTGGGCAGTGCTTTGGCACTGTTGGCCTTAAGCGCATGTGCGCCTAAAGACGGCGCAAAAGACTCTGCCAAAGGCCCAGTTGCAGCGACCGTCAATGGCATCACCATTGGCCAGAAGCAAGTCGAATTAGTCTTGAAGCAACAAGCCGCGCAAGGTATGCCGGATAATGCTGAATCGCGCAAAATGATTATTGATAACTTGTCCCTGCAAATTCTTTTGGCACAAGAGGCCACTAAAAAAGGCCTGGAGAAAACGCCAGAAGTGGCAGATCAGTTAGAAATGATCAAGCAATCTGTTTTGGCGCAGGCTTACGTACAAGATTACGTCAAGACTAATCCTGTCACTGATGCGATGTTGGCTGCTGAATACGAAAAAATCAAAGCCCAGGCAAGCGGCAATCAGTACAAGGCACGTCATATCCTGGTAGAAAAAGAAGACGAAGCGAAAGACATCATTGCTAAGTTAAAAAAAGATGTTAAAGCTTTTGATGCCTTGGCTAAAGCTAAATCTAAAGATCCTGGATCAAAAGACAAAGGCGGCGATCTGGGTTGGTTTGATCCGCGCGGCATGGTGCCAGAATTTGGCGCAGCGGTAGCAAAATTGGAAAAAGATAAGTTCACCGAAGAGCCAGTCAAATCACAATTTGGTTACCACGTAATCATGCTGGAAGATACGCGTGCAAATCCTATCCCAACATTAGAACAAGTTAAGCCACGTTTGTCACAACAAGTGCAACAGCAAAACGTGCAGAAGATGCTGGATGACATGAAGGCAAAAGCAAAGATTGAAATCGTTGCCGCACCGGCAGCGGCTTCGGCAACTGCAATTACCCCAGCGCCTGCGGCAGCTCCTG
>JANYFV010000241.1 GCA_025359635.1 Undibacterium sp.
CGTTGCACTTACTGTTCACCAGCTTCTTTTGAAAGCGGGCGAGCAGCGAGGATACGCGAAAACAGCTCATTTTGGTAGCCTGAGCCTTGTCCAATGAGGTATGAGCCTGAACAAAGGCCGTATTTCCAACGACAAATGAGCCTGAAGAGTTATCTTTAAGTAAATTGAGAATGGGTTGATCATCTACGTATGGTGATCAATATGAACGAAACAAAGCTTTGCACGATAGAACAAATCGAGCAATTTCTTATTGCAAGTGCCGATATCGTGTTTGCCGCGCATGGCAATGACGTAGAACGATATGCCCACATCAGCCGTGTACTCAAGCGCTTTGACTACCGCAATCGAAACAAGCGTGGACGTGGCGTGTTGCTTCGCTACTTGCAGCGCACCAGTGGCTACAGTCGAGCGCAGGTTACGCGATTGGTCAAACAGTGGCATGCCAATCGTTTAGCGGTCACGCCGCTGGTGAAGCGTTACAAGGCACCAGCGGCGCCGTTCAAGCGCAAGTACACCGCGTCTGATATTGGTTTGTTGGTGGAGATGGATAAAGCCCATGAAAACGCTTGTGGGCCGGCCACTGTGCATCTCTTCAAACGCGCCTTCAATGACTATGCTGACCCGCGTTATGAACGGCTCGCCAACCTATCGACCTCACACCTCTACAATCTTCGAAAAACGGCGGGATACCAAAAGCAAAGAACGCATTTCACCAAGACCGACCCGGTCAAAAATAGCATTGGCGTACGCAAAGCGCCGCAGCCTGATGGTCGCGCTGGATTTGTGCGCATTGATAGCGTCCACCAAGGTGACGAAGATGGCGTGAAAGGGGTGTATCACATCACCTGTGTGGACTGCATCACGCAGTGGCAAGTAGAGTCCTGTGTAGAAGGGATTAGTGAAGCATTCTTACTGCCGGTATTAACTCTAGTGATCGAGCAATTTCCATTCGTCATTGAAGGATTTCACTCGGACAATGGCTCCGAATACATCAATCACAAAGTGGCGAAATTGTTGGAAAAATTACGCATAGAACAAACCAAATCACGCTCACGTCAGAGCAACGACAATGCATTAGCCGAGAGTAAAAATGCCAGCGTCGTGAGAAAGCATATGGGCTACGCGCACATCCCCAAAAAGTACGCTCAAGCGATCAACCAATTTTACCAAACAACATTTAATCCCTGGCTCAATTTGCACCGACCCTGCATGTTCGCCACCTGCAAAACAACCGCAAAAGGCAAGCTTGTAAAAACTTACAAACATGCCGATGTAAAGACACCTTTAGAGGCCCTGGTAATGCTTGAAAAACAGGGTTTGGCAAAATTCAAAACGGCGTCGATTCTGACAGAATTATTGATAGAAGCAAACGATAAAACAGACCTCGCGGCCGCTCAGGAAATGCAGCGAGAAAAGGGCAAATTGTTTGACAGTTTTATCAAGAAAAAACGTCGCGCATAAAGACTAAAAATGAGCTGCCAATTCATCCATACTGAGGTCGGCGGCGTTGCAAATACTGTGGGGAAATTGAGCGCGGCGTGGCTAGAATCCCCTTCTGCGCTACGCTCCGAAGAGGACTCTAGCTACGCAAAGACACAAGCAAAACAGAGTCAATAACAGAAACAAAATCCAGCAGCTAAAAAAGAAGCAAAAAAACCGAAGCAAAAGAAAAAGAAAAAGAAAAAGAAAAAAACACAAGCAGCATCGATTCGGATTTAAACTTCTACTTTTAACAAGATCAACCCATACAACCATAACAACTCAATATTTGTCTCTTCAGGCTCATACCTGGATTGGAAAATACTGCCTCTACCCACCAAATATTCTAGCTTTACTGGGATAAAGCGAGTGATATCTGAGACTGAAAAAGAAAAAAGGGACTAGATTTTCATCTAGTCCCTTGAATCTGGTGCGGCTGGCAGGAATCGAACCCACGACCCCTTGGTTCGTAGCCAAGTACTCTATCCAGCTGAGCTACAGCCGCGAAGAGCGACACTATAGCACAATCTTTTTTATTTTATAAGTCCTCGACAGCATTACTTACGAGCCAAACTTATTAAGTGAGATCACTAATGGATACAAGGATGGATACAAAAACGATGAAAATTAATCGATGTAAATGGGCAAATCTTGCCGATTTAGGCGCAAAAAAGCCCCTAAGTCGTTGATTACTTAGGGGCTTCTAGGCAAACTTTGCGAACGTTTGCAGAGTTTTTGGAGGAGATGGTGAGATTCGAACTCACGATTCAGGTTTAAGCCCAAATGCTTCCTTAGCACGGAAGTGCCTTCGGCCACTCGGCCACATCTCCACACTTTTACAGCCAACTAATGCTGACCGCAATCAAGACCGAAATAATAGCGGTTACTTCTGATTTGGTCAACAACAAAGGCGAATAATTAACTCAATTACGCAGACTCGAGGCCAAATGCTTTATGCAAGGAACGCACTGCCAGTTCCATATATTTCTCGTCGATCAGAACAGAAATTTTAATTTCTGAGGTTGAGATCATCTGAATGTTAATACCTTCTTCAGACAAAGTTCTAAACATTTGCGATGCGATACCTACGTGACTACGCATACCAACACCAACTACGGAAACTTTGGATACCTTTGGGTCGCCAATAATACTGCCGGTAGAAATGTGTTCTTTGACGCTGGTGTTTAATACTTCCATCGCTTTATTATATTCACCACGTGGCACAGTGAACGTAAAATCAGTCTTGCCCTCTACAGATTGATTTTGAATGATCATGTCGACTTCGATGTTGGCATCCGCGATCGGGCCAAGAATCTGATAGGCAATACCTGGTTTATCAGGCACGCCAAAGACGGTAATTTTTGCTTCATCTCGGTTAAACGCGATGCCTGTGATGGTGGCTTGTTCCATATGTGTATCTTCCTCAAACGAAATCAGGGTACCGGAATTTGCTTCTTCTTCCAGCGGCATTAATGGGTCTGTCAATGATGACAGTACGCGTGTAGGCATGCGGTAATTACCGGCAAATTCAACAGAGCGGATCTGAAGAACTTTGGAACCAAGCGATGCCATTTCAAGCATTTCTTCAAAAGTGACTGTGCGCAAACGACGGGCATCAGAAACTACGCGTGGATCAGTGGTGTAGACACCATCTACATCAGTGTAAATCATACATTCTTGCGCTTTGAGCGCAGCTGCCACTGCCACTGCCGAAGTATCAGAACCGCCACGACCAAGCGTGGTGATATTTCCATTGTCGTCAACACCTTGAAAACCGGTAATGATGACGATTTTTCCGGCATCAAGATCGGCTCGCACTTTAGTATCGTCGATCGACGAGATGCGCGCCTTGGTATGAGAAGAATCAGTTTTAATAGCAACTTGCCAGCCGGCATAGGAAACGGCTTGCTTGCCAATTGCCAGCAATGCCATCGATAGCAATCCAACAGATACCTGCTCACCTGTCGATGTAATCATGTCGAGCTCGCGGGGATCCGGTTCAGCCATAATTTCTCTGGCCAAACCAATGATGCGATTTGTTTCGCCAGACATAGCAGATGGCACTACAATAATCTGGTAGCCCGCATCATGCCATTTGGCAACGCGTTTTGCGACGTTTTTGATGCGATCAGTAGACCCCATCGAAGTACCGCCGTATTTGTGGACAATTAAAGCCATAATATGAATGAAAGAATAGAAAACAAAAGGTGAATGCCACATTAAATCAGCGTGCAACTGTACATGTTGCTACGCAAAATAACAAGGCGCATCTGCCCATATTTTAAGCAGAACTACGCTTGGTTTTGAACGGATTTTTCTCGCAAAGAAAGAAATTATTGAAGCCCGCCAATCAAACTGAAAGAATTTTTTCGTTTTCAGCATTAATTAGCTTAATTTGCAGAAGCGACAAGAGTTATTTTTTATTGAAAAATAGGGAGTATCCTAAAATTTACTTCATATAATCAAAGGGAATTTCAACATTAAATAATATACTCACCTACAGTATGGAATTTTCCAAGATCAATCCACAAATACAAAAAACATTTTCCTAAGTATTCTTTTAATGCCTCAGCAGCATAAGGATATAAAAATTAAATTGCAAAAACCTCGGGATAATTTGCTTGACTCAGGTTTTATCGGATGCCAGAAACAATTTACGCCATCCTGGAAGCCCCAGCTCGCGCAAGGTCTGAACATTTTTTTCGTAGATCGCATCGGCCTCAGGGAAAGCTAGCACCGCCTTGTCGATACTCTCTTCTCGCAGCAAATGCAAAGTTGGATACGGTGAGCGATTTGTAAAATTTTCTATATCGTCAACGTCCGTATCGGCAAATTGGTAATCTGGATGAAAACTTGCTACTTGTAAAATACCATCCAAATCTGCGTCATCCAGTGCTTCGTCAGCCACATCGAGGAACTCGTTGTAATCCAAAAAATCAGTCAGAACATAAGGATGAATTAGCAGCGTAGTTTCCAATTTTTCAGGATTTGCCTCAGCCAGCACTTCGAATTCATTGATTAAATCTTGCAACAATTCCTCTGGCGTTCGGGCCTCGCTCACAAAGTAACGAATTTGCTCTTTAATGTGCACGGCTTTGGCAAATGGACATAGATTCAAACCAATCACAGCTTTTTCTAACCAATTTTGAGTGCTTGCGATAATTTCTACGGAAGTCTGTTCAGGAGTATTCATGGCGATCTAAGGAAGTGATGATAAATAGAAGTACGAAGGATACCGGCCTAAGGATGTCAGTCTCGTATGGTGCACTGCATTAATTACTTCGTAATTTGGAACAGATAAAAAAACAGTTACAAAGTACTTCTGCGACTTCAATTTGGTTTCAGTAAATAAACCAAATTGAAGTCGCAAATAAAGCAAATCAAATCATCAATTCAAATATGCTTTATTCAGAAACAAGGGCTTTATAAGTGACTGCACCTAATACCGCACCAACGATAGGAGCAAGCCAAAACAACCAAATTTGCTCAAGCGCCCACCCACCCACATACACAGCAACACCTAAGCTACGTGCCGGATTGACTGAAGTATTCGTCACGGGGATGCTAATCAAATGAATGAGCGTCAAACCCAAGCCAATAGCGATTGGTGCAAAGCCTTGCGGTGCACGTTTATCAGTCGCGCCCATGATGATAAATAAAAACATCATGGTCATCACAACCTCTGTGATCAACGCTGCATACATGGAATAACCACCAGGTGAATGTTCTGCATAGCCATTCGATGCGAACCCTCCTGCAACACTAAAACCCACCTTGCCACTGGCAATCAAATACAAAACTCCACCAGCAACGATGCCGCCAAATACTTGGGCAATGATATACGGAAGCAATTTATTGGCGGGAAAACGACCGCCCGCCCACAGGCCAATAGAAACCGCTGGATTAAGATGACAACCCGAGATATGCCCTATCGCAAAAGCCATGGTCATTACGGTTAGACCAAATGCCAAAGAAACACCGTGCAAACCAATCCCGACACCAGGGAAAGCAGCAGCTAAAACGGCACTTCCACATCCGCCTAAAACTAACCAAAAAGTTCCTATAAATTCTGCGCCGTATTGTTTCATTTGATTTCCTTTTTAAAAAATTAAAATTGCAAAATTCTGACACCATCTTCTGTCCCCAACAGGCAAATATTAGCTCCCTGCCGTGCAAACAAACCAACTGTGACTACACCAACTATATTATTAATTTCTGCTTCCAGTTCAGCCGGATTATTTATCTGCAATCCGTGGACATCAAGAATAATATTTCCGTTGTCAGTCAATACGGGAACACCATCTTTTACGCGCAAGCGCGCATCACCGCCGATAGCGTTCAATTTACGGATCACAACTGCTCGCGCCATCGGAATTACTTCCACCGGTAGCGGAAATTTACCTAACATGTTCACCAATTTTGAACCATCGGCAATACATATAAATTGTTTTGCGACCGAGGCAACAATTTTCTCACGCGTGAGCGCCGCGCCGCCACCTTTAATCACTGCTCCTTGCTCTGTGATTTCATCAGCGCCATCGATGTAAACTGACATGGATGTCACGTCATTCAAATCAAAGACCTCTATCCCATGCCCGCGCAAACGTGCTGCGGTTACTTCGGAAGATGCGACTGCACCTTTAATTTTATGTTTTATTTTTGCCAATTCATCAATGAAAAAATTCGCGGTAGATCCTGTGCCTACGCCGACAATTTCATTTTCTACTACGTATTGAATAGCTGCTTGCGCAACGGCTTGCTTGAGTTCGTCTTGGGTCATGATATTTAAGAAAAAAGTGATTAAATATGTCTAATAAAATAGAGAAAATTGAAATTATTTACGTTTATACAACTAGCGGCGGCTCATCCATCAGCGCAATTTGTTCACGCAATTCAAGAATTCGGTCTTGCCAGTAACGTTGGGTATTAAACCAAGGAAATGCCTGCTTAAAAGCCGGATCATCCCAGCGCTGTGCCAGCCACGCGGAATAATGCACTAAGCGCAAACTCCGCAACGCTTCAATCAAATGCAATTGGCGAGGATCAAAATCAACAAAATCTTCGTAGCCAGCCAAAATATCACATAACTGTGACGTCATTTCTGACCTTGTGCCGGATAATAACATCCATAAATCTTGTATCGCAGGCCCCATACGACTGTCGTCAAAATCAACGAAATGCGGGCCTGGATGATCGCCCGTCTCTGTCCACAGAACATTCCCCATATGGCAATCACCGTGCAAACGAATGGGGCTAATTATGCCAGCCCTGTCGTAGCAAGCTGCTACGCCGTTTAGCAGCAAGGTCGTTATGCTTTGATATGCGGCCAATAAATCAGGTGGGATAAAATTATTTTTCAGCAAAAATTTAACTGGTTCAATACCAAAACTTTGAAGATTCAATGTTGGCCGATGTTGATACGTGTTCAGCGCACCCACCGCATGGATACGTCCGATAAAGCGCCCCAGCCATTCCAGAGTTTCTGGCGCATCCAACTCCGGCGCGCGCCCGCCTTGCCGAGGAAATACAGAAAATCGATAACCCATATAATTGTGCAACGTGTGACCTTTAGCATCAATCAAGGCTGGCACAACAGGTATCTCACGCGCATGGAGTTCGCTGACAAACGCATGTTCTTCCAAAATCGCGACATCACTCCAGCGCTTTGGTCGATAAAATTTTGCGACTACCGGTAAGCTATCTTCAATACCTAACTGATACACGCGATTTTCATAGCTATTGAGCGACAATAATCTCCCATCACATGGAAAACCAACGCGGCACATAGCGTCAAGCACGCAATCAGGATTAAGCCCGAAAAATGAATCGACGTCATCATCCGCGATAGGGGAAAAAGTAAAAAGTTCAGTCATAGCCAATATTGTACGTGCAATCTCCCCACGAATGAGAGACAAAGCGCTACACTTCCGGTATTCTCATTCCTGCCTTATTTTTCTATAAGAACCTCATCATGCATCTCGACGAACCACTCAGCGATAAAGAATTCAACGAACTAGACAAATTTCTCATGTCGGATCGGGTTGGCGACGACGGTATGACAATGGATGCTCTTCACGGCTACCTCACCGCTATCGCCTTGGGGCCTGAACCCATTTCTATGGTGGAATGGTTACCTCTCGTGTGGGGCTTGCCTGATCAGGCCGAGCCGAAGTTCAAGAATGAAAAAGAACTACAGCGAATCTCAAATTTGATCGCACGTTTCATGAATGAGATTCAAATAACTTTTGAGGTTGCTCCGCAAGAATTTGAGCCACTATTCTGCGTCATGGAGCAGGATGGAAAAGAACTCATCGATGGTGAAACCTGGGCATGGGGTTTTTGGGAAGGCATGCAATTACGTGAAGAAGCTTGGGAAGCAGCTTGGGAATCTGATATTGCGCCACTTCTGCATCCCATCTATCTTTTGGGCGCTGAAGAGATAGAAGAAGAAGAACTTAAATTGGTCGATACGCCTGAAAAATGCCACCAACTCGCACTGGCTTTGGAAGCGGCAATTCCAGAGATACGCCGCTTTTGGGCACCACTACGTAAATCTGGTGTTACCACCATCAAACGCGATACCCCCAAAGTGGGGCGTAACGACCCCTGCCCTTGCGGCAGCGGCAAAAAATACAAAGTTTGCTGTGGCGCTGAGTCAAATACTGAGCCTACTATTCATTGAGCTTAAATACTACGCTTAAACATTAAGCTTAAACGCTGGAGATCGAATAAACCCTCTAGCGTTTTGCTTTCTGAGCAGAATTTTGTGTGCTACTTTAGCCGCTTTCAACCTTCCCGATGGAGCATAGCACATGAGTCTGCAAGACCAATTCAATCAAGCCCTAACAGATTCAAAAAATTTACCGGAACGCCCGGATAATATGACTCTGCTGAAAATTTATGCGCTATTCAAACAAGGCAGCACTGGCGACGCCACTGGCGACAGACCTGGCATGACGGACTTTATTGCAAGGGCAAAATTTGACGCTTGGGCTGCGCTAGCTGGAACTACTCAAGATACCGCCATGCAAGACTACGTGGACTTGATTACTGGTCTAAAAGAATAAAAATCTTAATTGAAAAAAAGGTGGTGCTTATTTCAGCACCACCTTTTTTTCAAAGAGCGCCGGGAATCATATGCGGCTCGCCTTGCATTAAATTTTTCAAGCCACTACTTCAGGGTTAAGTAAATTCGGTGGGCGCTGATTCTGAAGAGCTGCAATCAGATTATCAGCAGCACGATTTGCCATGGCAAAACGGGTAGATTCTGAGGCGCTGGCGATGTGCGGAGTGAGTACAACATTATTGAGCGTTAAAAAATCAGGATGGAATTTTGGTTCGTTTTCAAACACATCCAAGCCTGCAGCGGCAATCGCCTTGCTCCTTAAAGCATCTATCAAAGCAAGATCATTGACTATTCCGCCTCTTGCCAGATTCACCAGGGTAGCAGTTGGCTTCATCAGCGCCAATTCAGCTTTATCGATAGTGTGATGTGTGGTCGCAGAATAAGGCAACACTAACATCACATGATCTGCCTCCGACAACAAGGCTTCTTTACTGACATAGCGCGCATTATTTGCACGCACTTCTTGTTCAGGCGTGAGGCTAGTACGGTTGTGATACAACACTTGCATATCAAAACCCATAGAGCGACGTGCTATGGCTTGCCCGATTCTTCCCATGCCGATAATACCCAAAGTGGAGCCATGAATATCAGCGCCAAGAAAGTAATCGTAACGCCATTTATCCCAATGTCCTGCACGCAACCAATGTTCTGATTCAGTAACACGGCGTGCCGTTGCCATGAGCAGCGTCCAGCCAAAATCAGCGGTCGTTTCATTCAATACATCGGGCGTATTACTTACTAAAATCCCCTGCGCAGTACACGCTGCCAAGTCGACATTATCATAGCCAACTGCCATATTCGCCACAGCTTTAAGCATCGGCAATCGGGTCAGCAAGGTCGCATCAAAGCGGGCGCTGGAAGTACACAACACACCACTTTTTCCTTGTAATTTTTCTGCTAATTCCTGCTGCGAAAAAACAATGTCTTGCTGGTTAGCTTCCACGTCAAAATAAACAGATAAACGTTCAATCACATCAGGGAAAATTGCCCTTGCAATCAGAATGGCTAGCTTCATTTTGTTACTCGACAAAGATTAAGGTAATTTGGGGCATTGGCTACTATTATCAATGGAGCAAATTATATTGCGCGATATACACAACTGCGCCTGCCAGATAGCCTATTAACGCTAAGCCACTGATTTTTTTTATATACCAAAAGAAATCAATTTTTTCCAAGCCCATTGCCGCCACACCAGCGGCAGATCCGATAATCAAAATCGAACCGCCAGTGCCTGCGCAATACGCCATAAATTCCCATAAAAAACTATCCATCGGATATTGCGCAAGGCTATACATGCCCATTGAAGCTGCGACTAAAGGAACGTTATCGACAATCGCACTGGCCAAGCCAATTAACATCACAATGACGTCTTGGCGACCCAAAGTAGCATCCAACCATTTTGCTAAAGATGTCAGTACATGCGTATGCTCTAAACTTGCCACCGCCAATAAGATACCAACAAAGAAAACAATTGAACTCAAGTCGATCCGAGTCAGCGCTCGCACTAAAGTAAGTCGCTCTTTTTCATTATCTTCTTTCTTACGATGAATCAAATCACCGACCATCCACAAAATACCTAAACCAAATAAAATCCCCATAAATGGTGGCAAATGCGTCACGGTTTTAAACACCGGAACTAAGACCAAGATAGACAATCCCAAAAAGAACATCACATTGCGCTCAAACGATGTTGTACCAATCAAATGATCACTTTGTTTTTTCTCTGGGGATATAACTGGGCGCGCACCCAAGAGAAAACTCGTGACGAATAAAGGTACCAACAAATTAACTAAACTTGGCAAAAACAAGCCTTTCATAATTTCTACCGCCGAAATCTGACCTCCGATCCAAAGCATGGTTGTTGTGACATCACCAATTGGAGTCCAGGCACCACCAGCATTGGCCGCAATAACAATTACACCAGCAAAAAACAAACGATCCTCCCGCTGATCGAGCAATTTTTTCATTAACGAAACCATGACGATGGTCGTCGTTAAATTATCGAGTATCGAGCTTAAGAAAAACGCCACGAGGCCGATCATCCACATCAGACTCGATAACTTTGCAGTCTTAATTCGGGAAGTGATCACCTCGAAGCCGTTATGCGCATCAACGACTTCAACTATCGCCATCGCCCCCATCAGGAAGAATACGATCTGTGCCGTGCCCATCAATGATTCTCCCAACTGCTCACTTATGAGATGCGGATCATTCGATAGCACGGCATACACCGTCCACAACAAACCGGCACCAATTAAGGCGGACGCCGTTTTATTCACGCCCAATGGGTGTTCGAACGCAATAGCTGCATACGCCAAGACAAAAATAACGACAAGGATAGTCAGCATAAAATCCTAATTATTTAAAGTAAAAAAAACGTCCTATGACATCACGATGCACATCATAAATCAGTACAGGCTAATAAGATTTGAATTTTTTACACTTTCTTACTCAATCACCCCATAGCTCCAGATATTCAATATTCATCTTGAAATCACAGAAGATGGTGGATCAGCACATGTCATTTCAATGCTGTAGTGATCATCTCTACAAGTTTTTGAGAAAGCAACGCATTTGCTTATTCGTAATTTATCTAAGTCTGAATTGTGAGTTGCGTCAAATTGCCTTAAAATACAAGGCTTTGCAGCTATAGACTTATTTATAGCTGTGCCGAACACCCAGAATTCTTAAAGATAGGACTGTTATGACCCACGTTGTGACCGAATCCTGCATCCGTTGTCGCTATACCGATTGCGTGGATGTATGCCCGGTGGACTGCTTTCGTGCAGGACCAAATTTCTTGGTAATTGATCCCGATGAGTGCATTGATTGTGCAGTCTGTGTGGCTGAGTGCCCGGTCAACGCCATATATGCCGAGGAAGATGTACCTGCGGACCAGCAACAATTCATCAAAATCAATGTTGACTTGACCCGTGCTTGGCCATCGATTACCAAAACCACCACTCCTCTGCCAGACGCAGACGACTGGAAAGATGTAAAAGACAAATTGCAACATTTAGCGCGTTAATTATTTTAATAATGCCCTAGCATTTTTATCAGGACACACGAAGTCGTATGGAAAACAAACAAACAATACCAGCACATGTAATTGAAGCTGATGCGGTCATCATTGGCGCTGGACCGGTCGGCCTGTTTCAGGTATTTGAACTTGGTCTTTTAGAGATTAAAGCGCACGTAATTGATTCACTGCCAGTGGTTGGCGGTCAGTGTGTAGAACTCTATCCTGACAAGCCGATTTACGATATTCCTGCCGTACCAGTGTGTACCGGCCAAGAGTTGACGGACAACTTATTGAAGCAAATAGAACCGTTCGAACCAACTTTCCATTTAAATCAGGAAGTAACGTTGGTGCAGCGCCGTGAAGATGGCCGCTTCGACTTGGAAACTTCGTTAGGAACCCGCTTCATAACGAAAACGATTTTTATCGCTGCTGGTGTCGGTTCGTTCCAGCCACGTACATTAAAAGTTGAGGGAATTGAAGCGTTTGAGGGCTCTCAATTGTTTTATCGCGTTAAAGATCCTAGCCAATTTGAAGGAAAAAACCTGGTGATATGTGGCGGTGGCGATTCGGCATTGGATTGGGCGCTAGCACTTGCTGGTAAGGCTGAGTCGGTTGTCGTTTTACACCGCCGAGAAGATTTCCGTGCGGCTCCTGCTTCTGTCGCTAAGATGAAGGAAATGTGCGACAACTACGAGATGCAATTCATCATCGGACAAGTCACTGGCATAGAGACTAAAGATGACAAATTGAGCGAAATCAAAGTTACCGGTGCAGATGGTGTTACCCGTCGCCTACCGCTGGATACCTTGCTGGTATTTTTCGGTCTTTCGCCAAAACTGGGGCCTATCGCCGAATGGGGCCTCGATATCGAGCGCAAACAACTTAAAGTAGTCAACACTGAGAAGTTTGAAACTAATGTACCCGGTATTTTTGCAGTGGGCGACATTAACACCTATCCAGGCAAAAAGAAATTAATTCTTTCTGGATTCCATGAGGCAGCACTAGCCGCTTTTGGTGCAGCGCCGTACATTTTCCCAGATAAGAAAATTCACATGCAATACACGACGACATCTCCAAAATTACATAAAATTTTGGGCGTAGAAACTCCTGTATTTGATTAAATTTTACAATATTCCACTACTAAAAAGGCGTCACGTAACTGTGATGCCTTTTTTATTGCCAATAGAGCATTTTTCATTGCTATAAAAATAAAGATTTAACGCTAATTTACAATGTGTTGCCTTGGAATCGACCGGTCATGCCACAAAGAATCAAAAGTGGTTTATGATGCATTGCAACAAGCGAGAATTCCTCTATTGTCCGGTTTCAAATATTTTCGGAAAGACTTAATCATGCTGTATCAATTTCATGAACTAAATCGCGCTTTCCTTACCCCATTAACACAATGGGCAGAAGCCTCATCAAAAATGTTTACAAGTCCAGTATCTCCGCTGGCACATACACCATATTCGCAACGAATTTCTGCTGGTTATGAATTATTGTTTCGTCTTGGTAAAAATTACGAAAAACCTCAGTTTGAAATTAACACAACTGAAATAAACGAAAAGACAGTCGAAATCATCCAAGATAACGCACTAGTTAAACCTTTTTGTAAATTAGTTCACTTCAAAAAAAACCTTTCTGAAAAAGAACTAGCTAAATTAAATCAGCCTACTGTTTTATTGGTTGCTCCATTATCTGGTCATCACGCCACTTTGTTACGCGATACCGTACGCAGTTTGCTACCTGAGCATGATGTCTTCATTACCGACTGGATCGATGCGCGTTTAGTACCTGTAACTGAAGGTGCTTTTCACTTAGACGACTACATTTTTTATGTGCAGGAATTCATTCGCTCGCTCGGTAAAAATGTTCATGTCATCGCTGTTTGCCAACCAACTGTCCCTGTTTTAGCAGCTATTTCGTTAATGGCAAGTGAAAAAGATCCTCAACTTCCAAAAACAATGACTTTAATGGGTGGGCCGATTGATCCACGAAAATCCCCCACCCAAGTGAATAATCTAGCCACTGAGAAAAAATTCTCCTGGTTTGAAAACACAGTCATTTACAGTGTGCCTGCCAATTATCCAGGTCATGGACGCAAGGTATATCCTGGCTTTCTGCAACATACAGGCTTTGTCGCAATGAACCCTGATCACCATGCACAAAGTCATTGGGATTTTTACCAACACCTGATAGAAGGTGATGACGAATCTGCGGAGCAACATCGCAAATTTTACGATGAATATAATGCCGTTCTTGATATGCCATCAGAGTATTACCTTGAAACCATTAAAACGGTATTTCAAGAATTTCGTTTGCCTGCCGGCACATGGGAAGTCGATGGTAAATTAGTGCGCCCTCAAGACATTAAAACAGTGGCTTTATTTACTGTTGAAGGTGAACTTGACGATATTTCAGGACCAGGTCAAACTCAGGCAGCGCACGACCTGTGTAGTGGCATCCCAAGCAAAATGAAACAAGACTTCGTTGCGCCTGGTTGCGGCCACTACGGAATATTTTCGGGTCGGCGCTGGCGTGAATTGATTTACCCGAAGGTTGGTGCTTTTATTAAAGAACATTCTTAATCACACCACTGCCTTAAAAAAAGCCGCCTTTATATTGGCGGCTTTTTTGTGTATGCTATCTTCTCACTATCTCTTAGTTTGATGAATTTTTTATAGGAGTATCCAAATGCGTATCTCACTTTGTATTGCCATCATCAGTCTTCTGAGTGCGTGTGGAAAACCAAACGATCCACCTCCCATAAAAATTATGGAATCGCAGCGACAGCAACTGCAAAAAGCGAAAGACGTCGAAAAGTCAGTGCAAAAAGCAGCAGATACTCAACGTCAAGAAATTGATGCGCAAACTGCGAGTCAAACAGAAAAGCAATGAAAACTATTCCCTTTAAATTGAAACACCTGTGCCTCTGACTATCGCTGATCAAATAGAAAACCTTCTGCCACAAACCCAATGTACCAAGTGTGGCTATCCATCATGTCGAGCCT
>JANYFV010000259.1 GCA_025359635.1 Undibacterium sp.
CGCCAGTCCGATGCTCTTGCCGGTTCTGATACTGAGCGTTATTACGCTAGTCATTGGGCTAACGCAAGTGCGACCTGTCGCTGAATTTTGGTCAAGTTTTTGGCACTATCAAACCTATCTGTTCCTGTTTCTTTTTTTATCTGTAGGTGCAGGCGCGTGGCAAAAAAAGGCCTTGCAGATATTTTTTGCAGGTGCAATTTATGCAGCGACTTTGTTTTATCTGAACGCCATACAATTGCTGCCGGATAGCAAACTTTTTCATAGTTATATTGTGTATGAAGGGAATAAATCGATACTTCTAGGAATATTGCTGGCACTTGCCGCCGGGTGGATGTTGCATGCGTGGTGCCAAAGCTTCGGGGGGCTCGCTACCAATGTCTTGAAGGTCTTTACAGGAGAAGAGCGGTTGCATGTGTTGCGCTGGCAAAAAGATCATGCGCTTTGGCGTGCGTTTGCCTTCATGTATATTGTGCTGGCCTTGTTATTGCTTGCTAAGACGCGAACGGCGAGTGTGATTTTTATCTTGTTATGTAGCCTTTTCGTACTGCGCAATAGTCGATTCTCGTGGCGTAAATTGCTGCTACTTTTGCTTCCCATCGGGTTGTTAGGCATGGGCGCAAACTACATTGCTGGTTTGCCAGCACCAGAGACTTGTCTGGTAACTGCGATGCGTGATGCGAAAATGAATTCAGCCGATATAGCACTCACCCGCGGGGTCTGTACCGTACATCAAATCCGTGATTTTAGTCAGGGTAAAAAAATCGCAGAAGACGGTATGCGTCTGGAAATTTATAAAAACACGCTCGAACTCATCGCCGAAAAACCCTGGGCTGGACACGGCATTGGCAACTGGATGCCACTGTATCAGGCAAAGGCAAAAGACATGATGAGCGGAACTATGTCGACGCCGCACAATGATTATTTATTGTATTGCACTGAGCTTGGTGTCTTTGGTTTGTTGGCGCTGTTGTGGATCTGGCTAAAGCAATTACTTATTGCCAGAAAAATGGGATATGGAACACACCAGGAGCGCGCAATGTTACTCGCCATGCTGGGCATGACGATGATGGTTGGCGGGATGTTCAACGCTATCTTGCGCGATGGTTTATTTGGTATGGCCATGATGATATTGTTGGCGATACCGTTGGCGGGTGTGAAGAAAAATGAAATGCAAAATGAAATGAAAAAAAATATTGATGAATAAAATCACTTTAGCCATGTTCCAGAGATTGTGGACATCTATCCGACAGTATCGCCGTTATCTTTTATTGACCTTGCTTACGATGTTGGCGACAGCATTGACTGAAGTCATGTTTCCTCATGTGTTCGGTTATTTGTTAGATCATGGTTTTAAGGGTGAAAAAACTAATTTACCTTTGTGGAAGGTTCCTGTTGCGATCGTCGGGATATTTGTTTTACGCGGTATCTGTACCTTTATTACGAGTTATCTGATGACCTGGATATCTACCCGTTTGCTGAACGATTTGCGGGCACAGATCTTTGCCAAAATCATGAGTGTGCCGGTGCGTTTTTATCAAACTGAATCTAGCGGTCGCATCATTAATACCATCATGTTTGAAGCCCAACAGATCGTGGATATGGTCAAGGTGTCGATCACGACGCTGTTCCGCGATTCGCTTACAGTCATCGTCTTACTGGCATATTTATTGTGGGTGAACTGGAAACTTACATTGGTCACTATTGTGTTGATTCCTGCGATGGCCGCGCTGGTGCGTGGTGTCAGTAAGCGTTTGCGCAAGCTCAATCAAGATCAGCTTGCAGTCAATGGCGAACTTACTCAGGTCATCGAAGAAACAACACGCGCTCATCAAGTTATCCGTATTTTTTCGGGCCAGCAGTACGAGCAGAAACGTTTTGATGCGAAGAACGAGAAGTTACGCGGTTATTCGATGAAGACGACTGTCGCTGTCGCATCTACCACACCGATCACGCAAGTGTTAGCAGCCGTAGCAGTCGCCATAGTCATTATGTTGGCGGTGGTGCAGGCCAAGCATGACACAACATCGGTGGGTGATTTCGTTAAATTTATCACTGCCATGATGATGTTACTGACACCTTTAAAACGTCTGGCGGATCTGAATGGCCCTATGCAGCGAGGCCTTGCCGCTTCCGAATCTGTATTTGGCATGATCGATGCTGAATCCGAACACGATAGTGGTGCGCATCTGTCCCGTAGAGCGCAAGGAAAATTAGAATTTGTTAACACCAGTTTCACTTATCCAGAACAAGAGCAAGAGGCGTTGAGTAAAATAAATCTTTGCATACAGCCAGGTGAAACAATTGCACTGGTCGGCATGTCGGGAGGTGGAAAAACCTCGCTGGTGAATTTGGTGCCGCGTTTTTACACGCCGGACTCCGGTGATATTTTGCTCGATGGTGTTTCCTTGAAAGACATCTCGCTGGCGAGCCTGCGTCAGCAAATTGCCATGGTTAGCCAGCACGTAGTCTTGTTCGACGACACGATTGCCGCCAATATTGCCTATGGTGACGCCCAGCCAGATCCTGACAGAATTGCAGCGGCAGTCAAAGCGGCACACTTAAGTGAGGTGCTTAGTGATATGCCAGAAGGCTTGAACACGATGATCGGTGACAATGGCATGCGCCTATCGGGTGGCCAACGCCAGCGATTGGCGATTGCCAGGGCAATCTATAAGGATGCGCCTATCTTGATTTTGGATGAAGCGACGTCTGCACTCGATACGGAGTCAGAACGTGCCGTGCAAGCCGCTTTAGATGAGCTGATGCAAGGCAGAACTACGCTGGTGATCGCACACAGACTCTCGACCATAGAACGCGCCAGTCGCATTGCTGTGCTAGTGGATGGCAGTATAGTAGAAATTGGTACGCACGCAGAATTGCTCAGCAAAGAAGGTGTATATGCCAATTTGTATCGCTTGCAATTTAGCTTGTAGACATGGCTGAATCATTTACACTATTAGTCATGCCACGCGTCCTGGTGATCGCGCCCAATTGGATAGGCGATTGCGTGATGGCGCAACCGCTGTTGACCCTGCTCAAGAAAGAATATCCAAACCAACCAATAGACGTGCTGGCGCCAAGCTGGGTTGCGCCAGTTTTGCGGGCGATGGCTGAAGTCGATACTGTATTAGAAACACCGTTTAAACACGGTGCCTTGCAGTTGCGCGAACGTTGGCGTTTTGCTCAAATATTACGTCGGCGTGGCTATAGCGCCGCCTATGTGTTACCGAACACCATAAAATTTGCCTTGTTGCCTTGGCTGGCTGGGATTAAGAAACGCGTAGGCTATAAAGGCGAAAGCCGTTATGGCCTGATTAACATCATGCATCACGACGATGCGGCGGCACCGCGCGCCATGGTGCCGTTTTACTCAGCCCTGGCAAGTGCGCCAACTGACAAGGTGCCAACACAATTGCCCCGGCCGGCATTGCTGGTCACTCAAACGCAGATCGACGAAGTGTTAACTGCCCTAGGTTTATCTGCGAAAAATAAGTTGATCGCATTCGCACCTGGAGCCGAATTTGGCAATGCCAAGCGTTGGCCAACCATGCATTTCGCGCGGCTTGCCAGCAGTATCTTGCAATCGTATCCGGATGCCCAGATCGTGCTATTAGGTTCGTCTAAAGATAATGCGGTCTGTGACGAGATTAAAGCTTTGTGCCCATCGGTACATCATCTGGCAGGTAAAACATCATTGACTCAAGCCATTGCGCTGATCGCCAGTTCTGCCGCGATTGTGAGTAATGATTCTGGCTTGCTGCATATCGCTTCCGCTCTGAATCGTCCGGTCATTGCAATATATGGCCCGACCGACCCAGGCCACGCCCCGCCTTTTTCAGACATCGCGCACTCACTCTCATTGCGACTGGCATGTGCGCCGTGTAAGCAGCGTGAGTGCCCTTTGGGACATCAAGATTGCATGCAAAAACTTCCCGAAGAAATGGTATGGCAGCCTTTGCAAGTAATTTTGCGTGTCAGCGCGTGAAGTTTTTTATTTAGATCGCGTTATGATGATAGGCTTGATTTAGTATTAACGCGCCATTGCATGGAGAATTAAATGAATTACGGCTCGATCATACCGCGCGCCCCAAACGAAGCTAAGCGCCTGGCGGCTTTGCGTCGCTACGCCTTACTCGACACGCCGATTGACGCTGATTTTGATTTTTTGACAGAACTTGCCGCAACTTTGTGCGGCACTCCTTTCGCCTTTATCGCGCTAGTTGACGAAGATAGAGTCTGGTACAAATCGGCCTACGGTTCTCTGGCGCGCGAGATACCGCGTGATTATGATTATTGTTCCTGGGCCATCCTGGAAGATCATGAACTCAATATCCCCGATTTGCATGCGGATAAGCGTACGGCACGCCTGCCGCTGACCCGTGGTCCCATGCATTACCGTATGTACAGCGGTATCAATTTGCTTAGCTCAGATGGTTACCGTATTGGTACCTTGTGTGTGCTTGATGTCAAGGTGCGTGAACTTAGTTTGGAGCAATTGGATATCTTGAGCAAGCTGGCGCGTCAGGTGATGTTCCTTTTTGAATTGCGCGCCAAAGATATCGCGTTGCATCATCTAAATGAAAAAATTCAAAAAGTAGTGATTTACGATGAACTTACTGGTCTATCTAATCGTCGTGCCTTACTTGCGCGTCTGCAGGCTGAAATGGATCGTAGCCGGCGCATCGGTACAGAACTCAGTGTTGTGATGATTGCTTTGGATAATTTCAAGACCATTAATGAGCGTCATGGTCAAGCCTTGGGCGATATTGTATTGCGTGGCATTGCTGCCCTATTGCGTGAGCATGTACGTGTCACTGATATCGCTGGCCGCTATGGCGGCGATCAATTTTGTGTGCTGTTACCTGGCACAAGTGTTATTGATGCAATTTTTGTCGGAAATACTTTACGCACAGCGATTGCTAGCGCGGTGTTTTCTGGAATGGGACACCAAGTCAAAGTAACTGCCAGTATCGGTGCTGTTTTATATCATGTGCAAAATACTCCCACCGTGGAGAGCCTGATTGAACTTGCTGAATTGGCGATGTTTCGTGCCAAAGTGGCAGGGCGTAATCGGGTTGAGACCGTTAATGGCAAACCCTGACATCGTAGGATAAAGTACTTATGCTTGTTGTGTAAATAATAAATATTAGTATTGAAAAATACTGTATTTTAAAAAAATAAATAACGTTTGAATTTGTCGGTAAATTTTACACTACCGTTTATTTTAAAACGATTTTTGCAACGAATTTCAATATTTTCATAGAGCAAATTAAAAGCTGGCACGGAAGCTGCTTATGTGTTCGTTGTCGGATATAAATCAGAGAAAAAGATAAGTAGTTTCTGATAGTGAAGCAGCGAAACCATTCAGACCAAGTTTTATTGATTAATTAGATTGGAATTAAAATGAAAAAAGTAATCGCATTTGCAGGAATCATCGGCGGTATGTTGCTTGCACCAGTTGTCAGCGCATCAATGATCACGCAATGGGGCGTGCATTCAACTGCAGCATGGAATGTTGCTGACACCGTTTTTTCGGCACCTAACCCAGGCCACAACATTGCGGATGCTAACAATATTAGCTGGGGTAACGGTACCTACAAAACGGTTCATCACCACTCGCCGATACATCACGTTCCGCAACCAGATACTTATACCTATTCCCCTTTTGGTACTGGTCGTAGCGGCTTGGAGCTCACTCATGCAGATGTTACTGGTAGTGTGATAACAAATGGCGCCAACATTCTTACGCAAGCAGTGACTCACCACAATCACGAGATTCAAGGCGCGACTTTACTGTCGACAGTATTGGACACCTATTTAACTTTGACACCTCAACTTCCGTTTGCGGCACCTGGATTTGATGCAGGCTTGGTTTCTTTTGGTATTAATTTTAAAGAAACTGATAATATTAAAGGCAAATGCATTATAGGTTCAGTATCTATTTGTGATGATATATTTGTTTTGACTGGCGGTGCCCTAGTTACTAGTTTTCATTTCGATGGCTATACTTACACATTAACTGCGTCTGAAGCCACTGGTCAGTTGCATGCTTTGTTACCTGATGCGTGTGCCAAGGCTGGCGTTGCTGTAGGTTGCATAGGCTTTACAACACCGGAAAATGCCAATACTACAGTGCAGTTGCAATTTGATATCAAAGGTACAAGAGATGTTCCTGAGCCAGCTCCGTTGGCTTTGTTAGGTTTAGGTCTGTTCGCTTTGTTTTCAGCTCGTAATCGTAAAAATTCCTAAGAAAATTTAGGTTTGGGATGTTGCCGGGAATTTAACTTCTCGGTTTACAAAAAAATCGACAATACCAATTTGGTGTTGTCGATTTTTTTTACACTTATTTTTGATTAAAATAACTGACTACAATTTATGCTGCATTGCCATGAGGGAATGTCTCATTCGCCTATATTTGCTAATAAAGTCATTTAGATTGAATACGCTTAGTAATGTTTCTTCATGGATTGTATCTGCGGTAATTTGGGACGCGTTGATGCGGAATGTTAGCGTTCAGCATCAATTTTGCGCTAATACAACTATAACGCTCATTCAAGTTTTCCCTGTAACTATGAATTTATCTTGAAAATTTGTCGAAAAATTTTACACAAATTACTTTTTTTGCCACGTTTACTTGAAAGTTATTAAGATTTTCATAGGGGGAACGTAAACATGGTACGGTAAATGCTTAGTATCATAATGTTATTGCAGGAATTGTTTTTAATGGTGACGAGTTTTTTTAAATTTACTGACAGAGGTGAATATTATGAAAAAAAGTTTAGCATTATTAGTGGTGACTGGTAGTTTATTATTGGCGTCAGCAGCTAATGCGACATTGGTAACTACCTGGTCTGCTACTGAGACTGATAATTGGACGGCTACTACAAGTACCGGTGGCACAGGGATTTTTTCTGCTGGCCCTTCAGTGATTAGCTGGGGTGGCACTGGAAATTATCTATTAAATAACGAAACCCAAAGTAAGGCACGCAGTGCCGTGGTAATCACAAATGCTGCCTCTAACCTCGCCGTTGTTACTAACGGTGGTCCTGTACTTACGACAGTCATCACGCATTTCAACAATACAATTGATGGGGGGCGCGATACCCTGAAGTTTACGACATTACATACTTCATTGGTGTTAACGCCAACCTCTCCGGCAGGGGCGCCACGTGCTCCTAGTATTGTTGATTTTGGGGTTAATTTTATTGAAACACCAAATATAGGACCTTCAAATGGATCTGGTTGTGGTTTCACCAGCACCAGTGCCTGTGATGATATTTTTGTACTGGATAACTTGGCTGGATTGGTCACTCATTTTGTGTTCGACGGGTATAAATACACTCTGAATGCGCTCGGCCTTGGATTGTCAGTTCTTACTCCTAGTCAATGCGCAGAAGTTAATAAATTGCCAGGTTGCGTCGGTGTTGTCACGCAAGAGAAAAAACATACTGATGTTCAGATGGGCTTTACAATTACAGCTGAACAAGTTCCTGAGCCAGCACCATTGGCTTTGTTGGGTTTAGGTTTATTCGCTTTGTTTTCAGCCCGTAGCCGCAAAAATTCTTAAGAATATTTAGGTCTCGAATGTAATCGAGAAGTTACCTTAGGAACAAAAAATCGACAACTCCTGATTGGATTTGTCGATTTTTTTTGCCTATTTCTGAAAATTTGTTCACATCAAAATTATGTCGTATTATCTTAATATGTGTATTTTTCACTCTATTTCAATTCTAAATTATTTGTAACTCATTGAAATTAAATAATTATTTGTTTGTTGTTGTCCGATGTTGTATTATTCAGTCGTTGATTTTTGTGTAGCTATATATGTAGCTACACACTCGCGAAAGGATCATATATGCGTAAGAAGAACAATGAAGCTCTAAACCAAATGCAATTGAAAAAATGGGTAAGCGCAGCACTCGATGGAATTTCAATCACTGAAATTGACCCCGATACTAAACTGCCCAATGTACTTTCTCTTCCGTTGGCACGTTCTGATGGCAATGGGCTTACCTTTACACTTTCAAGGTCTGGCACTGCATCATGGGTTTTGCGATATCGACACGCAAATCGACAACGTGAATTAACCCTTGGGAATTACCCTGACCTCGGTCTATCTGAAGCTCGAAAAAGAGCACGAGAACACAGATCAGAAATTGATCGTGGGGCAGACCCAGCATATGACAAAAAAAAATCCAAGATACTTTTACTTCAAGATGGTACTGTCAATCAGTTGATTGAAGATTATCGATCTAAGACTCTTTGCGATTTAAGTCAAAGTACTCAAGCTAGTTACGGTCGTGCGCTTGCAAAAGTTGGAACCCGATTAGGATCGACGCTTGTATCAAAGGTTGAGGCACTAGATATCGTTAATTTGATCGAAGAGTTAGATGGTACTTGGATGGCATCTAATATGCTTTTAATAGCAACGAAAATGTTATTTCGTCACGCGGTCGGAAAAAGGTTGATTGTTTCGAATCCATGTATAGGAATCGAGTTGAGTGCCATTATGGGGAAGCGACCGCCAAAAAAAATTCGGTTGATGTTGAATACAGAAGAAATTAAATTGCTAATGAACGCTTCTATGAATTCTGAAAATCTTCTCGCTATCAAAATTTTGCTTGCAACTGCCGTTAGGTCTGATGAGTTAAGAAATGCAAAGTGGGAGCATTTAGATTTCAAGGGAAATGTTTGGAGTGTGCCATCTTCAAAGACGGGGCCTGGTATTCAAATCCCACTGACTCAGCCAGTTATTAATTGGTTTCTTGAATTAAAGAATATTTCAAAAAACTCCATCTTTGTTCTGCCTGCTAGAAAGGAAAGAAGAAAAATTCGCCTTGGAGGTGATGCATCTATCAATCCCAATACAATTGGCGCAGCAATTGAGTTTTGGTTGGAAACTCATAAACCTAATATCCGTCGCTTCACCCCACACGACCTTCGCTCAACAGCAAAAAGCCATATGCGCTCATTGAATATATCACGAGACATAACTGAGATGTGCCTTAATCACAAACTTAAGGGAATTGAGGGTATTTATGACGTCCATACATATTTTAAGGAACGAAAAGAAGCGTTGACGAAGTGGG
>JANYFV010000347.1 GCA_025359635.1 Undibacterium sp.
CTCGGAAGTCGGTTTTCAGGTCATCAAGAATGGCGGCAATGCGATGGATGCAGCGGTGGCCACAGCGTTTGCGTTGGCGGTGACGCACCCTACTGCGGGCAATATTGGCGGCGGTGGTTTTCTGGTGTATCGGCCAAATACGGGCGCACCGATTTCATATGATTTCCGCGAAGCGGCACCGAGCGGCTCATCGCCTGAGATGTGGCTGAAAGACGGCAAGTACGATTACGACCTGCAGCACAACAGCCATCGCTCGGTTGGCGTACCCGGCACGGTGGCCGGTTTGCATCTGGCGTGGAAAGAGCAAGGCTCCAAGCCATGGAAGGAGCTGGTCATGCCTGCTGTGATTCTGGCGCGCGATGGCTTTGAACTCTCGCATGGCCTGGCGCGCTCACTGGAACGGATGCTGCCCTCGTTCAAAAAATATCCGGCCACGCTGGCGCAGTTCTCCAAAAATGGCCAAGCTTATCAAGCCGGCGAAACGCTGAAGCAAGCCGATCTGGCACGCACGCTCTTGCGCATTGCCGAGCAAGGCCCGGCCGGATTTTACCAAGGTGAAACCGCCAGCCTAATTGAAAAGGAAATGCAAGCCAATGACGGCCTGATCACGCGCGCAGATCTCAAGGCCTATCAAGCCAGGAAGCGCGAAGTCATCAAAGGCAACTATCGCGGCTATGACATCATCGGCATGGCACCACCAAGTTCGGGCGGTGTGGCCTTAGTCGAAATGCTGAACCTGCTGGAAGGCTATGATCTGAAAACCAACGGCTATGGCTCGGCCAAAAACCAGCACCTGATCACCGAGGCAATGCGGCGCGCCTTTGCCGACCGGGCGCAGCATCTGGGCGACCCGGATTTTGTCAAAGACATGCCAATCACGCGCCTGACCTCGAAAGACTATGCGACTAACCTACGCAAAACCATCAACCCGCTGAAGGCCTCAAAATCATCGCCAAGCTCATTCACCTGGCCTGCCGAATCGCTGGAGACCACCCACCTCTCGGTGGTGGATGCGCAGCGCAATGCGGTATCCCTGACCTACACGCTGGAATACGCCTATGGCTCGCGCATCGTGGTGCCCGGCGCCGGATTTATCTTGAACAATGAGATGGGCGATTTCAATGCTGGCCCGGGCTTAACCAACGAACGCGGCCTGATCGGCACCACGCCCAATCTCGCCGTACCCGGCAAACGCATGCTCTCAAGCATGTCGCCAACCATCATCAGCAAAGACGGCCAACTCTTCATGGTAACCGGCTCACCTGGTGGCAAAACCATCATCAACACGGTACTCACTACTGTCCTCGACGTGATTGATTTCGGCATGAACGCACAAGAGGCGGTAGATGCCGGCCGCATGCACCACCAATGGCTGCCCGACACGCTGTACATAGAGCGCTATGGCTTCTCGGCCGACACCATCAAATCACTGCAAGCGATGGGCCACACGGTGGTAGAAGGCGGTGGCCAGGGGGCGGCGGAAGTGATTGTGTTTAATGCTAAAGAGAATCTGCTGGAGGGTGGGGTTGATCGCCGGCCACCGGATGGTGGGGCTGCGGGTAAATAGCCCTTGTGCGTACCGCTTTCGCCTTAAACGAGAGGCATTTATGAAGGGCGGGTGAAACCCGCGCCGAAAAACCTTTGAGAATTACAGCAGACTTAATTTAACGTAGCGATTCTATTTGATCGATAAATCGTTGATGAATCGGTTCACAGCGCGGATTTCACGCATCCTTCTACAGTGCTTGGGCGGATACAGAAGATTCGCCTGATGCAACGTCAGACTCTGAGTTCGGTGGATCGAGTGACATGCTGACTAATTTTGTCCTTGGGTGACAGGTTTTCTATATGCAATCATACGCGCTCCCTAAAAATGAATGATGAAAAACCCAATAGTGTCTAGCGGTTTGGGTCTTTGAAATTTGGTCGCTTTTCGTACTTGATTAAAGTCTGCAAAAAAGCAGCACTGCTGTCGCGTTACATTCTGCCAACGAAATTGCTGCGATTGAAATTTTTCCCAACAGCCATATCGGAAACGCTTGAACCTTTCGACATTGACCGCTCGTGGCGCACGGCGCTGCGCTTTTCCGCCCGACGGTTCCCGGGCTTTAGCAAATAAACTAAAGCATAAACACCAGCATATTCCTTGATTTGAAGCTGGCCATCCGTACTACAGTAGGGTCATTGTGCGCTGCTATTGTCCCGATTAATTATGAAAAAATGTGCTGCCGATGATCACCCTTTTTGCACCCACCGCGTGCAAGAAGGCGAGCCAGTTTGCGCCGTTGGTCATCTGCAAAAATTACCGCCGACGGACAGTTATGTAGGTCGGAAAAGCGTAGCGTCTTTCGACATTGACTGCAAATCGGCGGAAGGCGCTGCGCTTTTCCGCCCTACGCTTCCCGCCACACCGGGTGAAGCTCACAGCCCTTTACCGACTTATGCTGAATTGACTACACGCACTGCTGAATCGACAGCGACCGGCGGGCTACATCTGCATTTCAGCGGCTATGATCCGCGCGCAGCGGGCGGGCGTCAGATACTTAGGCTGGAACTGCGTGGCGGAGTTGGGCAAATCCCCTTGCAAAGCATCGCGCAAATTGAAGTGCAGCTACGCTCAGATTTAATCTCACCTAGCCTGTCCGAGCACCGCTTTTTGCGCACGCTATCAGGCCAGTGGCGGCCGTTGTTGATCGCCTTTTCTTCCAAAAACAAGGAGTATGGCCAGTATCAGATAGAGGTAGTACTGACACACATGATTGAGGATACCTGCCAGCGGCGATGGACTTGCAGCACCATCATTTTAGTGCCGCCCACCGATACCTCATTGACAGAAATTCACCGCGTATTTTTGGCCTCTCATAAAAATGTCAAGGTACTTGCCGACGATGGCTCTATCGCCAAACTCAGTGGTTTAAATGGCTACGCACATGGCAATATGGATATAGAAATCAGCGCCAAAAATGCCGCGTTGACGCAAGTTGAACTCAGTGCGCCTATGGGTAAATGCGAGATCGCCATGGGTACGATAGCCTGGGATGAAGAATTGATCGAGGAGGCAATTCAGGAACCTCTTGACGCATCAATTACAATCGCGCCAAGTAAGGTGATAAACAAGACTATCGCAGCGTCGCCGCTGAATTCTCAATTTCAAACTAGTACCACAACATCGGCGAGTCTGATCAGTAAAACAGCACAAATACGCTTACTGGCGCTGGATGAATGGATCTTGGGACGACTGGAATTACAGCGCCCATCCGCCGATATCTTGCTGGCGCACAGTGCTCACTCCGTCACCGAGAATGCAAAACTAACGCGCCGCATCAGCGCACGCCACGCCATCATCCGCAGGGTTGGCGCAGGCGCAGAGATTATTGATGTCTCGCGTTACGGCGTTTTGCTCGACGGTGTCGCTTTGGAAAAAGACCGGCCCACGCCTTTGCAGTCGGGCATGCGGATTGAGTTTTGCGCCAGTGTCAAAGGTATCGCCTGTTTGCATGTAATAGCCATCTTGCCGCATTTAATAATTTTGCAGCGCTTTGATACAAAAGAATGTACTGAATTTTTCTACCTGATAACACCAGAAACCAAGCCTGACCATCTATTGCAATCCCTGCCAGGCGACTTGCCACAACTGTTTCACTTTGACGGCAATTTTTGGCATCTCGATCCAGGTACCAAGCAGGAATCCTCACTCGGCTCCGCCGCCAGACTTAGCGCCTTACATAAAACCCTGCGCGACAATCGTTATTTCAGCGAAGCGTATAAAGATTTGCACGTGCGCGGCTATGGCGTATGGCGGGTTAACCCGACAGCGCCATCAATCGCAAGTTAATGACGCCATTGAACAAAACGCAATAACACCGATCTGGCACATATTTCCCCTTCTATTCACCAGGTTCAAATATCAGGCAAATGCTAATATTTTTACTGTGGTGCGCTTCCTCTGGTCAACTACAAATTTTCTCAGCTCCATGCGCGCCGATCTGGAAGGAGTTTCGCATGTTCAGCCTGTTCGGTTCGCCCAAGCTTAAGTGTCCGCGTTGCCATCATAAATGCCCGGAGGGCACGGAATATTGCGCGCAATGTGGGCTCCCGCTGGGTGAATCACGACACCAGCCTGCACCGCGTGAAAACGAGCCCGAGCCACTAATCGCGCGCCAGCCTGCCTTCGCCCTGCAATTTGACTTCGATGATCTGCATACTGCCGAGTTCATGGCGATTGCGGCAAAATTTTCTGTCGATATCCAACTCAAGGATGTCGATGCCTTTGCGCGCTGTTTTATGACAGCCCCAGACGCCCTCAGCGCCACGCAATTGCAGCAGCTGTTAGGGCCAACGGTACGGAAGATCGCGCTGGAATTTATCGGCGCGCAATCACTGCGCGAGATGCAGGATAACCGTGACTTGCGCCAGCAACTCGATGAACGCCTGCTCTCCAGCTTGCGCTTGCGACTCGTCGAATATGGCTTGGTAGTGACGCAGGCGGCCACATTAGAAGTGCGGCATGACAAGATTTGTAGCGAGCGCGAAAAACTGGGTGAGAAGATCGGTACGCTGTGGTTAGTGGTCGATGCCAAACGCGCTTTAATCGATCAGGGTAAGCGATTGAATGCGCTGTACAGCGAAAAGGAATGGCAAAAAATTACGCATGAAGAAGAGCAAATTCGCCTGCGTTACCGCCGTGAAGAAATGCGCCAGAAATTTGGCAAAGACCTAGGCTGGTTGTATTTAAATGGCGAAGCCGAGAACGCAAAAAAACGCCTGAGCCGCGCCAAACTCAAGCAAGATGAAAACGAACGCCTGCAGACGATTCGCGTACGCGAGCTGGAACTTTACGGCCGGATTATCGAAGCAGGAACGCAACAGGAAGCCATCGATCGCGGCGCTGGCGAGGCGATAAAAGAACTGGAACATAACCTCAAGGAAAAATCAGAACACCGGCAGAATGCGGCCGATCTCTGGCTACACGTGCGCACTTTGGCTCGCATAAAAATGCGTACCGAATCCGAAATTATTCAGCTAGAAAGCAAGCAATCTGCGCAACTGATGCAGCAACAACTATCACACCAGCTACAGCAATTTCAGTTGCACCACCAGATAGCTCAAGCGGCTTTGCTCGATGATCAGAGTCAGGCACGGGCGCAAATCGAACGACTCAAAACCGCGCAAGAAAACCTGACGCGGCACGAGCACGAATTGGCCGAAGAAGAGCAGAAAGGCCGTCTGATTTCCTTGAGCATAGAGACCGAAGCGAGAGCAAGAGAATTTCAACGCTTGCAGGCCTGGGAAGAGCAATTGCACGCGCAAAAAACCCGCGAGCTGCAGCGCGAAGACAGCATCAAGGAATCTGACACTGAATTGCAAATTGCCCGGCTGAAGGAAAATATCGGCGAACTGAAACGCGTAGGCACGCATGCCGATGCACTCGCCCAGCACGAAAAACTCTTACGCACCCTCGATGCACATGCGATCTTTGAACGGCAGATGCAGCAACAGCGGCATCAGGCCGAGCTGGACAAAGGAGCGGCAGAAAAAATGCATCTGAAATCGCTGCAAGACGACGATCAATGTCGCTGGCAACGTGAGCTGGAAAAGTATGATCTTGAACATAGCCAGCAGCTGTCACGACTGCGCACCGAACAGGAACATGAAGTGGCCTTGGCGCGCCTGGCGATGGAACGCATTAACGTGATTGCGAATCTCAGCGAGACCGGAAAAATCGCCACGGTCGATGCGCCAAACGCCATGCTTCTGGCCGATATTTTAAAACTACAAGCGCAAGCCAGTATGAGCGCAGAGCAAATTCTGGCGAGCCAGACCGGAATGTCAGAGCACGCAGCGCACGCGATGAGCGCAATGGCGAGCGCGCAAAATACCAACAACAAACCTGCCGTCAACACTGCACAATCTGGCCGAAAATAAACTTTGGCAATGACTAATGCGATGCAAACACCCAGAGATAAAATCCGCGAACTACGTGCATTGCTAGATGAAGGTTTGTTAAACGAACAGGAATTTACGCTACGTAAAAATGCCATACTCGATCATGAGCTTGCGCCGCAGGTTTCAGGCAATGCCACCGCTGCAATGAACGATCTGGCGACTGGGACAGATCTGGGTTTTCTGGCAGGGCAAGAAGTGGGTGGATTTTCGAAACGCTATCGGTTAGAGCGTTTATTGGGACAAGGTGGCATGGGCCAGGTCTGGCTGGCCATCGATCTCGCCACGCAAGCGGAACTTGGCCACAGTGAAAAGCTTGCTCTCAAAATCCTACCGCCAGAACTCACACAAAGCACCATGCATGCCAGGCTACTGATCGAAGAAGCATCGATGGTGCGCAAGCTGGCGCATGAGAATATTGTGCGCGTTTACGATTGGGCGCAAGACCCGGCCACCAGCAGCTATTTCATCATCATGGAATACCTGAATGGACAGGATCTGGAAACTTATCTTGCCGCGCACGGCCCCTGCTCATTCACGCAAGTACACAAGCTGCTTGAACCTGTAGCGCATGCCCTGCAATACGCCTGGGAGAAACATAAGTTGGTGCATCGCGACCTGAAACCGGGCAATTTATTTTTGACGCAACAGGGCGATATCAAGTTGCTCGACTTTGGTATCTCAACGCGTCTGCGCACGCACACTAGCACTGGTTTTAACACCAACAACAAGCCGTCTGGCAGATTGCCAGGTGCCGGCACCACCGGCTATCGTGCGCCGGAAGCAGGTACGCAGCAACAACTGTTTAGCCCCAACCTAGATGTGTATGCGGTAGCTGTCATGATGTTGGAAATGCTGACGGGAACGCTGCCTTCTATGCGACATCATCCTTATGCGCAAGCGCGCCCAGCCACACTGAATGCAGCGCAATGGAAAATCTTGCAAAGCGGCTTCGCCATAGACCCGGGTCAACGACCGGCAAGCGTGCTGGCATTACTTAAGGCGATGGCTGCGGCGCAAGCCGGCACCGCGCATTTATCCGATACGCCACGAGAAAACATGCAACAATTATCTCAAAGCGAAACCACAGCACGGTTGCGTGCCGAGCAAAGGCGTCAACGCAAAGAGTTGGAAGAACAAAGGCGGCGACAGGCATCGGCATCCCTGCGTGCGCTGATCGCTAAGCAAAAGAAAATTCGTGAATTGGAAGCTACGCCAGAACCAAGTAAAGTGCAGACTAACTCCAGCATGAGCTGGGAAGACGCGAAACGCTATCTTGCAGCGATCAGCCAAACAAGCGGCCAACGCTTGCCCAGTGAAGCTGAATGGGAAAGCGTATGCCGCGATGTATCGCGTCTCAAATCAGATAAACCTTAAACCTCGGCCACTTGCAAGCTAACTTGTTTGCTGCCATTGGCCACCCATTGCGTGTCTATCTGCTTGAAGCCGAATTTGTCATGGAAGCTTTTTGAAGCGGGGTTTGGAGGCTCGATATTGTATTCGCAAGTGACGCTCGCTACACCATGTGCACGGGCATAACTAAACAAATCCTGATACAGCAAGCTACCAATCTTCAGGCCAGAAAATTTGGCATCGACCACGATACGGTCTATGTAAATAAACTGTGGGAAGCGCGCGGCAAACCAGACATAGTTCTCACTTTGGTAAGCGACGTTTTCAGGCATCGCCAGCAGGAATGCGGCAATCTGGCCATCGACGAGTGCCACCTTGTGGTAGCAGGATAAGTCAGCGAGTGTACTCAATTTTGCTGTATCCATCGCACTGGTTTGCTGCACTTCCGCTTCGTTGAGTTCTACGATGCGCGGGTAGTCTTGTGTGGTGGTGTTGCGGATTTGGATTTGTGTCATTTTGAAAAGCTAATGTCGCGATGCAGTTCCAGGGAACCTGATTTTTGATTTTACCAAGATACTTAAGCTGCTTGAAAAATATTTCAACTATCCATACGTCATTCCCGCACAGGCGGAAATGACGGAAATACGCGATGTCTATTGCGAGACTTGATCAATTAAAGAATAATTCAAGCATAAGGCTTAAATTTTCCAACCAAAACCCCAACACAAATCCGACTCCATCATGCTCACAGAAGACGTCTCCGCCAATTTACCTCCCTCGCTTGCCAAGCCCTTGAGCATACAGCTGGATAGACCAATCGACGATTTTTCATGGATACAAAAATCCTTGATTTTTGCCGAATTATCACAACTCTCTTATGCCCAGCCAGAGGTGGTTGAATCCATTTTCAAGCAGGCCGGGCTGGATCAATGTGTCTTTATTGAAAACGACGGTGCCGAGGCTTACGTGCTGGGGAATCAGTTTGATTGCCTGATCGTTTGTCGCGGTACGCAGCCATCAGAGTGGAATGATATCAAGGCCGACGCCAATGCCTTAACGGTGGCGGTTGACGTGGGCCGAGTGCATAGCGGCTTTCATGCAGAAGTGAATCGATTGTGGCCATTGCTGGAACAGCAGATTCAGCAAAACCAGCGGCCGCTCTGGTTTGCCGGGCACTCTATGGGTGGTGCCATGGCGGCGGTATGCGCGGTGCGCTGCAAACTTTCACCGATTTTATCTAATCCCTACGCGATTTTTTCTTATGGCGCACCACGCGTTGGTAACCGGCCGTACACCTCGGTGCTGAACGTCAAGCACTATCGCTGGGTTAATAACAACGATATCGTGCCGCGCATTCCGCCGCGCTGGCTCGGTTATCGTCATATGGGGCAAGAGATCTACCTGAATCGATTTGGCAAGATCAGTTATTTACGCTCTTGGCTACGTGTACGTGATCGCATCCTGGGCTTGCTGTCTGCGCTACGCGTGCGCAAAATCGATTACTTCAGCGACCATTCTATGAACGAATACATCAGCCACATCCACAATTTTCATCAGACAGAATTAGCCGGAAAACGCATCCAAACCCCCAAGCATATTGCGGCTGAATAGCTTGCCGTTGGCAGTGGAGAGCGAAAGGGTAAGCGAGAAATTAAAACCCTTGCTACCCCATCGCCGACTGACACTTATAGTTTTGGCTGTTTCACTAAACGCAAATACGGTTTCAGGGTTTTCCAGCCCTCGGCAAACATGCCTTTGGCTTCATCATCGGATACCGAAGGGACGATAATGACATCCTCGCCGTTTTTCCAATTAACCGGTGTGGCCACTTTATGTTTTGCCGTCAATTGCATGGAATCGAGCACACGCAAAATCTCGTCAAAATTACGTCCGGTGGTCATCGGGTAGGTCAGCATCAGTTTTATTTTTTTATCCGGACCGATGATAAACACCGAACGCACAGTCGCGTTAGTGGCAGCAGTACGGCCTTCCGATGTGCCCTCTTCATCCGCCGGCAGCATGTCGTAAAGTTTGGCCACGGCCAGATCGGTATCGCCTATCATCGGGTAGTGCACAGCATGTCCTTGCGTTTCTTCTATGTCACTGAGCCAGCGCTGATGGTTATCGACTGGGTCTACACTTAAGCCGATGATCTTACAATTTCGTTTTTTGAATTCTGGTTCAAGCTTTGCCATATAGCCGAGTTCTGTCGTACACACCGGCGTAAAGTCTTTCGGATGCGAAAATAAAATTGCCCAGCCGCTGCCTATCCATTCATGAAAGTGGATGCTGCCCTGCGTAGTCTTGGCGGAAAAATTTGGGGCTTCCTGATTGATGCGTAGTGACATGATGAGACTCCTAATTTTTTTTTAATTTTAAAAAAAGTAAACCAATTAAAAAGCAAATGCATTGCAAGAATGCACCCGCACGAACTTACATCAGATTCGTGCGAACAAATATTATACATAACATTAAATTAATAAACACGGACAGCAAAAAGCGAGAATCTCATTGCATTTCCATAGGGAAAATTAACAATCTTCTCGGTCTATACTGATGTCGCAGCCGATGATTTCTCCTCATTAAGCATGCGACACTTACGCTTAGATTTTGCCCGCCAGAATCTGGCTTAGGCTGGCTTAGGGACGCGCGCTTCGCGTTCGATATGGCAAGGTGCCAGCAATAGATGAGATAGATGTTCAACGTCGCTGCTTTTCATGTATGCGGAAAACTCGCTTAACCGTGGATCTTTTGCATCAGTTAACGTGCTGATGAGCACGCGGGCTGCATCGCGTGCGCTTGGCTTGCCTTCCTGATAGCTCGGCCAGTCTTTGTAATGCGAGAGCAATTGCTCGCGATGATCTTGATAGAGCGCGCTGTTTTGGGTGAATTCAAGCTCGGCTTGTTTTGCTGCGATCTCGGCATCAATCTCTGCATCGCTATGACAGTAACGCATTTTTTCTGCTTCGTCCCAGTGTGGCGTGTCGCCGTGCAGTTCACGCAGATAGGCCATCGAGCCCTTGAGTTCGATCAGCGAGTGCGTATGAATATCTTTAAACACATGCACTAGATTATTCCCTAGTCCTTCAGTGCCTTTGTAGCGCATGTCTTGCGCGATACGGCGCGGATTAAAGCGAAATTGCCGGCTACAAGCTAACTTAAGTGTGTCCATCAGGGCATTAATTTTTGCTGGGCTCATGTGAAATCCTAGGGGTTAGGTGTGCGATAAAAATGAAAATTTCTGCTGACTATTCGGTCGCTACGACGACGATATCAAAACCCCTCGTTATCGTCATACCGGACTTGATCCGGACTCCAGAATTCACCTTTAGGTGTTTCAAACTGGATGCCGGATCAAGTCCGGCATGACGGTGAATGAAGGTTTTCGCACTGTAAAAAAATGGCCGTTTTATAGAGGCTGAACAGTCACAATTTTTGTTCATGGCGGTAAAACATTCTGCACTACAAACCTACTATACGTGATTTTAACCCTGCACTTTGGTTTTGAGGCAACGGCAGGTGTCAGCAGTTGCTCCCATCGCCTTTTTACGCGCCAAAAAACTCCGCATGTATCAATTGCAAAGCCAGTTTTCTATCGCCCTGATAGACCAGCATATACGCCGCCACTTCACTAGCGCCAGCAGCGGCCAGGCAAACCCGTACGCCACCTGCTATCGCGGCCGATAAGGCGCGGCTGGCGATGGCACTGCCTACATCCGATGCATCGAGCACGCCATCGCCCACCACTGCAACTATCGCGACGGCATCGTTGCGGCTGACTTCAACCACCCCGGCCAGATGATGCTCGATCAGCGCCGCATACGCCGCATCGAGCTGATCGCGCGCCACCAGTAGATTGATCGCCGTTTGCGCCGTCAACACGCTCTTGATGTTGATGCCATGTTGATCCAGCGTATTGGTTACCTGCGCCAAGATACCCGGTTTAAAACCGACCCCCGGGCCGTGCAGTTTGAGGATCGCCACATCTTCGGTCGAGGTGACA
>JANYFV010000374.1 GCA_025359635.1 Undibacterium sp.
CAAAAATTCACAACGGAATTTCGAGAGCAAGCGGTCAAGCTTATCACTGAGCAAGGATTAAAAATCAGCGAAGCAGCATGTCGTTTGTTTAAACGCACCCAACCTTGTTGGGTTGAGTAACTGTACTGCTGTTTCGTCGGAGTAAAAATGTACAAGAAATTATCGATAGCCATACTTATATTAAATACTTTTTGTTGTAATGCACAAGCAGACGAAAAAAATAATCTCAATAGTTCGGAGGTTGAAATGTTGAAGAATATGACAAAAATAGAATTGGCATTTAAGAAAACAGAAATTGAAAATATTTCTTTTGCTGACGCTGGGAAAAAGCCACTTTACTATGAGTCGGACTGTATCACTTTAACCAAAAGTCTAGTGGCTAAAAAAACGGAGACTAATGCAGATCAATCGATGAAATTTGATGAATCGAATTGGAGCGATGCCATTGATTTAAAAGAACAAGATACAGCTACGGTAAATCAATTACTCCTTGATTCGCAAAATAAAGATGCTTACCAGTTATTCCGACTTCTGCCACGCTCAGTAATGTGGTGGATTCGCATCAACAAAAGAATTTCTCTGATTTCTTTAGCTACCGCGATACACGAAACAGTTCATGACATCGAAACACTACTACGAAGTTGTGGTGATGGTAATTCCACATATATATTTAATAGCCATGCATGGAAAATTGAACTTCGTCCCGGTAATACCGTTAACTTTTCTATCGCAGAGGAGTCCATTCCAGAAAAATTCAAGATGGTCACGCCGGCAAACTCCAATTTCAATACGTACATTATTCAAAGCAAAAATTATCCTGGCAATGACATCTTAAATGCTATGGATGAATTCAATGCATATACGCTGTCTGCCAAGTTGGAAACGGACTTAACTTCATCTATCGTTTATGAAAAACTTAAAACCGGTGGATTGGATTTCTATAGCGGAAACATAGCAGGAATGAGTGATTTCATGTTGTACACCTTGTGCTACCTTAAGGTTGCAAGAGCGCGCTATCCTTTGACGTATAAAAGAATAAAAAATAGCCCTCTTATGCTCGCACATTTGACCAGATTATGGGGATCTGCAGAAAATATTTTAGATATTGCTTACAAATTTACACTACGAAAAGGTGGTATTTATTCCGTAAATTCAGATTTGATTTATACGATTTATTTACCAGAATTTATTTCCGAGTTGGATCAGCTAGGTGTCCAACACGCCGAACTTGCTAATTGGAATAAA
The DNA here is from genome assembly GCA_025359635.1 of Undibacterium sp. Taxonomy (GTDB): domain Bacteria; phylum Pseudomonadota; class Gammaproteobacteria; order Burkholderiales; family Burkholderiaceae_D; genus Undibacterium. The sequence continues at coordinate 1,246 of JANYFV010000374.1, forward strand.
ACCTATTTTTACAAATAACACGCAAAAAGCGTAGGGATAAGAAATTGCAAAATTTTTTTATACTAAAAAAATGGAGTTGCTTGATAATTGTAAATCGACAGTAAAAATGAAGAAATATCTTAATAAATTCACGCTCACGTTAGCTTTAAAGCTTAATCTCCTGTTAAATACTGCGATTTTCTTCTGGCTGTTTGTCAGTGCACTTCCATCTTTGCCGATAATAACTTTCTTAAGTATTTTTCTTGCCGCACCGTTGATTTATTTTTTTACGTTTTTCTAGGGGAGAACAGGGGAAACGGAAAAAATTGTACGCTAAGGATTTTCCCGTGTCCGTAGTTGTCGAAATTGACCTCATCGATCTTCCTGTTTTGGTGCCAAACGTAATCGCCAGTTAAGTTGATGTGCTCCCAGCCCAGCGGTAACATGTACTGCTGGAGGGATTCGTCTTGGTTCCGTCGCATTAACTTTCAAAAAGACGATCTGATGCAAAAACTGATTGTCACATTGATGCTGAACGGAGTTGTCCTGCCAGCGCATAAAATTGGTCGGCAAATGACATCTTGTCGCCACCCTCAATGTTGAGTTGGTTCTTGCGAATCATGTGCATGAGTTCAATGCCAGCTAAGCCATTTTTGGCTGCTTGAAAAGACTGGAAACCGAGCATCGGCCTGGTGATGCGCTTGATAGCACGGTGGTCTTGTTCAACCATATTGTTGAGGTATTTGACCTGTCGAACGATAACGGAAATCGCCTTGTCTTCGATGATCTGATCGATCGCCGATTTATTGGCTCCGCTCTTATCCATTGCCACTTTCTCAGGATTGCCGTTGTCATGTATGGTTTGCTCGAAGAAGCGCATGGCTGCTGCCTTATCACGCTTTGCGGTCAACAGAAAATCGTTTGTTTTCCCCTCTTTGTCGACAGCACGATACAGGTATTTCCAGACACCTTTGACTTGAATATACGTCTCATCCATCCGCCAACTGCCGCCCACTTGGCGCTTATGTTTGCGAAATATTTTCTCCAACAAGGGCAGGAATCGAATCGCCCAACGACTAATCGACGAATGGTCGACAAATACGCCACGCTCATGCATCACTTCTTCCAGATGACGGTAGCTTAATGGGTATCTGCATACCAGCGAATACAAACCAATATAACATCCAATCGAAATCGCATTCGTTTCGTATCAAGCAGGTCGTGTCACCGTTTTTTTAAACGTGGTCAGCATATCTGATGTCACAACTTAAAAGTTAATGCGACAAAACCTGGGGATTTTTGCTTTCTGAAGCATCGACATAAAAACAGGAGGTCAACACATCTGCTAAAGCATTTGTTTGCTCATCAACCTGGCGTAAAGAAGTGTGGAAAAATCTCTGTTCGTATCAACAAACATGTGAACGAAAATTTCCGCATCTTTTATCTGATAGATGACTCTTGTTGGCCCTACCAGGCGTTGACGATAATGAACAAGACCAATCGCTTCTATTTCTTCAGGGACAGAACCAGCGAGCGGCATATCGGCTATCTGCTTGAGCATTTTTTTGAAGTCTGCTTCGACAGTCATCCAAACTTGATCGCCAAATTTTCTTTTCACATAACCGCGTATTTCACGATAGTCATCCTTGGCATAAGCAAGAACCTGGACTTTGTTGCTCATTGCTGATTTTCCTTGTCCATCTCAGCAAAGAAAGAATCGGCGTCCTGGAACTTACCTTCTTCAATTTGTTTGTTGCCAAGTGCGAGGATTTTTAGCAAAGCCATGGTTTCCTGCTGCTTTTGGTAACTATCGATGTCCATGACCACCATCTTTGCTTCCCCGTTCTGGGTAATGATCAGAGGATTGCTGTGATTTTCGCTGAAGTCCCTTGCTATCTCAGCCGCGTTTGCCTTCAGGAATGAGATGGGTTTGATTTGTTCCGACAATTTCATGATCGCTCCTGGTGGTCAATTGATAACAAGTCCAATTATGGGCTAAATTTAGTCTCATTATGAGACTTTCAGGCTGCCCAAGTCAAATTTTCAATCGTGGTATATGTGTCTACTTCTCTCCGCCAGTTTCGCCAGTATATGATTAAACCCACTTAAATCGTTTAGTAGCAAACACAAAAAGTATCAAAGTCCAGCCAGCAATCAGCGCAAGAGACGATCCTTGGCTAGCGAGGCTGGCACCGTCGTTGAAGACAGAACGCAGGGCTTTCAGTAGTGGTGTCAAAGGCAGCAGATCCGCACCGCGCTGCAACCACATTGGTGCGGCATCCAAAGAAAAATACACGCCCGATAGCAGCATTAAAGGCAAAAACACCATGTTCGAGAAACCGCCATACACATCAACATTACGTGCAAAACTGGCCAGCAAATAGCCCATGCTGGTGAAGCAGGCTGCGCCTAGTATCAGCAACACCAGCAAACTTAAATAACTGCCTTGATTGTAGATGCCAAAGGTAAGCGCACCCGCCAACATTAGCATGCAGGCGGCAGCAATTACCACAATTAACCTAACCCCTAATTGCGCAGCGAGATAAATATGGCGCGGTAATGGTGTGGTAGCCAGACGTTTGTAGCCACCTTTTTCTCGCAAAGTGACATCCACCATTCCGACCGAAAACACGCCCATCATCAATAAATTTAGCCCTAATAATCCGGGCAATAGATAGGCGGCGTATGGGCCATCGTGATGGCCACCGGGGCTAGTCATGACGACAGGAATGCGCGCAAGTTCTGCCGTGCCAAGCGCGCGTGCTTGAACCATTAAAAACCCCTGCTGTACCAGCGCAGCGACTTGCATGCCCTGCCCACCTAAATACGAATTAATGCGCAAACTATAGTGCCCGCCCTGACTCTCTAATAACACTGGTAACTTACCGCCTTTCCAACGTTCTTCCGCTTGCGCCGGTGTCATTGTCTCTAACGTCACGCCAAGTTCAGTCAGCGCGATCTTTAATGAATTATCTTCATCGGATGCAAGTTCCACCTGCGCCTGAGACCACACTAGCTTGATGCCGGATTTTGATGACCCACTGAACACCACGCCCATGCCCATTAGCATCACAATCGGAAACACGATCATCCAGAACATGGCGGCGGGTACGCGCAAATAGATCTTGAGACCCATTTTTATTTGATTGAAAAGAATTCTTAGATTCATCATGGTTTGCCCCTTTTAATCGCGCAAACTGCGGCCGGTGCGCTGAAGGAATACATCCTCCAGACTAGCGCGGCGCACATGCAGTTGCTGCATTGGTAAATTCAACGTTTCTACACAAGCGAGCAGATGTTGCAAATCACGTTTGGCATCGGTCAGTGCGACCACCCAATGCTGCGCTTTGACTTCCACTTCTCTGCCTAGATGCTTGGCGAATGTCTGCACATCAGGAGCGATGCCCTGAAACTCGATCTCAGCGTAACTAGGTTGATTTAAGCTTGCAATCAGTTCGCGCGGTGTGCCCAATTGTAATATCTGGCCTTGATCCATGATGCCGATGCGGTCACATAATGCTTCGGCTTCATCCATATAGTGCGTCGTCAACAGCACCGTGCGGCCTTCGTTTTTGAGTTGCCGCACCAGATCCCAAAGGCTCTGGCGCGCTTGCGGATCGAGGCCTGTGGTTGGTTCATCGAGGAACACAAGTTCAGGGTCACTCACCAAAGCCAGGCCGAGTGCAAGACGCTGGCGTTGACCACCGCTTAACTTACTTTGGTAGACATCCGCCTTGTCTTCCAACTGTAACAGCTGCAACAACTCATCTGGCTTGCGTGACTTTGCATAATAGCTACCGAACATCTCAAGTGCTTCACGCACCTTCACTTTGTCATCTAACTGAGTGCTCTGAAATTGCACGCCTATACGGTGACGGATTGCGCTACCCTGGCTGCGCCAATCCATTCCAAGAATGCGGATTTCACCTGAATCAGGTTTTACCAAACCTTCCAGCATTTCAAGACTGGTCGTTTTTCCTGCACCATTCGGCCCTAAGAGTCCAAAGACTTCACCGCATTTCACCTGTAAATGTAAACCGCGCACGGCATGTACATTGCCAAAATGTTTTTGTAGATCACTCGCCTCAATCGCCAATAACTCCATTATCATTTCCTTGTGGTTAGTCAAATAGGGTGGATAAAATTTTCAAGAATTTCGATTAACGATTGTAATGTAACTATAGGGGTCGCCAAGAGAGAACGCGCTTCAATCTCAATACTTTAAACGATTGCCATAGCTGCGGATGGAAAAGGAAACGCAGAGCAGGCTCAAGCGATGACTAAAAAAGCCGTGGCACATTTTAAAAGTGTGGGAAAAGAAAAAGCATTTGTCGATTTTTCTGATCCTGCGAACAAGCAGTTTCATGGCCGGGATTTGTATGTAATGGCATACAATTTAACAGAAAATAATATGGCCCATGGCGCAAATTCTAAACTTATCGGGAAAAACCTTCTTGAAATCAAAGATGCGGACGACAAATTTATTATTAAGGAAATGATTAAAACCGCGACTACAGGTAAAGGGAACGGTTGGGTGGAATATAAGTGGCCAAATCCTGTCACTAAGGCGCTTGAACCGAGATCTACTTATGTCGAAAAAGTTGCTACCTATTTTATTGGTGTCGGTATTTATAAGTAAAATTATTTGATTTGAGTAGTGAAAGAGATGATGTGTGGGAGGCAAAATCCCACACATTTCAGGTACAAATTATTTAGTAAATTTCCTTAGCCGCAGCACGAACCTGGTTCAGCAATAAATTTGCGCTAGGAGAAAGTAAGTGCCCTTCTTTGGTGATGATGCCAAAAGCATCCATCTTGCACGGCAACTCTATCGGCAAAATACTTAAGACCTTCAACGAGGCATAATATTTCGCCACATCGATAGGCATGACACTGACTGAATCTGTCTCTTGCAATAAAGCACCGATCAATAATAGTGCCGTTGAATCGACGACATTCGACGGTGGTTCCAGCCCCGCCCGGCGGAACATCATGTCGCAACGATGGCGCAAAATGCTGCCCTGAGGTGGCAAAATCCAGGCCAGATCTGAGATATCTTTTAGCCCTAGTTTTTTCACGGTTAACAGAGGGTGATCGACACGAACCACCGCGCAAGCGGGCTCATCGGTCAGCTCTTCGTAAGTGAGATCATGCGAATTATTTTTTTCGATAATTCGCCCTATCATAAAATCCAAGGTACCACGTTGCAACATATCGAGCAGAATATTACTAGTCTCCATATGCACTGCAATGCGGATCAGCGGTGCGCCCTGTTTTACCCGCGAAATTGCGCGCGGCAGCAAACCCATCGCCGGCGTCATGATGGTGCCAATTTCGACCTGCCCATGTAAGCCCGCCCTGAGCGCGACAATATCATCATGTGCCAAGGACAGACTGGTGAGCGCCATGCGGGCGTGGCGTATCATGGTTTCGCCGTAAATTGTCGGCTCCATACCGCGCGGCAGTCGCTCGAATAAACGCACATCGAGCATGTCTTCCAGATCCTTCAGTTGCTTGGATGCAGCCGGCTGCGTCATATGCAATTCTTCCGACGCGCGATGGATATTTCTATGTTCGTCCAACGCGATCAAGAGCAAGAGTTGGCGCGTCTTCAGGCGCGCCTGCAAGAACCAGTTGGGGTTAAGCTTATCCATGGAGGACTTCATATCGTGATCAATAGTGAAAATGATACAGCATGATGTTAAGTGGTCTCAATAAATCCAATTTGACGCTGCGCGTAATGAACAATAATGAACAAGCTAGATTCCCGCCTGTGCGGGAATGACGAATTACGCAGAACGTCCGGTAGCGCCCAGCGCCATCAGTCTTTGCACCAGACAAAAAATCAACAGCAAAGCACCGATCACGATCTTGGTCCACCATGAACTTAAAGTGCCGTCAAAAGCGATCAGGGTTTGTATTGTGCCCAGCACCAAAACTCCCGATAAAGCACCGGCCACATAGCCGATGCCACCCGTCAACAACGTGCCGCCGATCACCACTGCGGCAATCGCATCTAGCTCGGCACCTTGCGCGTGCAAGGCGTAGCCCGATAACATATAAAACGCAAACAAGACGCCTGCCAACGCGGCACAAAATCCGCTAAACGCATAGATCAACACCTTGGCGCGGCCTACCGGCAAACCCATCATCAGTGCCGATTGCTCGTTACCGCCAATGGCATACACGGTGCGACCAAACGCCGTGTAATGCGCGATAAAAATCGCCAGCGCCAGCATCAGCAAAGCCACCACCACGCTAGGTGAAATGAAGCCGCCCAACACAGTCAGCTGAGATTGCGACATCATTAAAAATACCGGGTCTTCTATCGTGATCGAGTTAATACTGATCAGATAGCACAAGCCACGCGCCAAAAACATGCCGCCCAAAGTGACGATAAATGCCTGCAATTTAAAGTAATGAATCATGCCGCCCATGATCGCGCCAAACACGGTGCCGACCAACAGTACCAAGGCGATCACCGCCCAGGCCGGCCAATGCCAGCTATGCAGCAAGAAAGCCGCCAGCATGGTGGTCAATGCCATCACTGAGCCTACCGACAAATCGATGCCGCCAGCGAGTATCACAAAGCTCATGCCGATCGCGATCACCAGCAAAAACGCATTATCAATCAGCAGATTAAACACCACTTGCAGCGAGAAAAATCCGGTATAGGTCAGCGAGCCGATACCAAACATCAGCAGCAGCAAAAACACCGTCACCAGCGAGGTAAAGTAAGGCGCGTTCAACAGACTGCGCAGAGAATTTGAAAGAGTATTCATGATGCGCTGGCAGCTGAAGTTGATGGGGAAGATGCGCGGCGCGGAAACAGGCGCCGCCATAGTTGTTTGAATTCAGCGCTTTGCGACAAACAAACCAAAAACACCACCAAAGATTTGACCACCATATTTACTTCGGGCGGCACGCCCAGCGAATAAATCATATACGTCAGGGTCTGGATAATCAGCGCACCGATGACACTGCCGACCAGGTTAAATTTGCCGCCAGCCAGTGAAGTACCGCCCAGAGTTACCGCCAGAATCGCATCTAGCTCCAGCAACAAACCAGCATTATTCGCATCGGCGCTTTTAATATTGGCACTGATCATCAGGCCAGCCAAACCGGCGCAGGCACTGCAAAATACGTACGAGAAAAATATCAGGGCCGCGGTCTTAATCCCGAGCAATCTGGCCGCCACCGGGTTGATGCCGACAGTTTGGATAAACAAACCGAGTGCGGTCTTGCGCAGCAAAAATGAGGTTAAGAAAAATACCAGCAAAACGATAGTCAAAGAAAACGGCAAACCAAACAGATAACCACTGCCAAGAAAAAAGAACGGTTGGTAGTACACGGTAACGATCTGTCCGTCGGTCAGCAATTGCGCCAGGCCACGCCCCGCCACCATCAGTATCAGAGTCGCAACGATAGGCTGCAAACCCAGCAGCGCCACCAGCACGCCATTCCATGCGCCGCACAACAATGCCACGCCCATTGCAGCACACAGCGCCCACCCCATCGGGATGCGGCTAACATATTCCGGCACACCGTTGTTCATCACCATAGTGCCGCCTATCAGCATGGCGGCAACCGTGCCCGACAGCGCCACCACCGCACCAACCGAAATATCAATCCCGCGCGTCGCAATCACCAAGGTCATGCCGATCGCGGTCAACATCAAAGGTGCGGCACGATTGACAATATCGATCAGGCTACCGTATAAATGACCGTCTTTTATTTCCAGATGCAAGAAGCCGGGAATCATGCATACGGCGATCAGCAACAAAATCGCCAGAGCGGCTAGCGGTCGGGTTAACGGGTGATGTAGGAGCTTGGATGAAGACATGAATATGGCTTTAGGTAAATGAGTTGGGTGAACTATCGTCATGCCACCTCGCCCGCGATCACCTGCAAGACCGTAGTCTCATCAAGTTCGCCACGTTGATATTCGCCACAGGCCTTGCGGTCGCGCATGACTACGATGCGGTCGCTACAGCGCAATACTTCGGGCAGCTCCGACGAAATGAATAATATCGCCAGGCCTTTGCGGCACAGCTCGCTAACGTAATCCATAATTTCAAGTTTGGCGCGCACGTCGATGCCGCGTGTTGGTTCATCCAGAATCAACAATTTGGGCGAAGTCGCCAACCAACGCGCCAGCAGAACTTTTTGTTGATTACCGCCAGATAAAGAGCCTATCGGCGTCTCTATGCTATCGGTTTTTATTCCCAAGCATTTCACGTAATCATTCGCCAGTGCCGCTTGTTGCTTGAAAGGTAATGCACGCAACATGCCGGCGCGTGCTTGCAGCGCCAGAATGATGTTTTCGCGCACGGAGAGACTCAGCAAAGCACCTTCGTGTTTGCGGTCTTCCGAGCAAAAGGCGATGCCCTCGGCAATGGCTTCGCGCGGTGAAGAAAAACGATGTTCTTTATGATTGATCTTGATACTGCCACTATCGGCCTTATCGGCACCAAACAGCAGGCGTGCCATCTCGGTGCGACCCGATCCTAGCAAGCCGCACAAGCCCAATAATTCTCCCTCATGTATGGTCAGCGCCAGCGGCAACAATGCGCCCTTGCGCCCTAATCCGCTTGCCTGCAACAAGGGCAGTTTATTCGTCGGCTTTTCTGCATCGACACTGACTACATTTTCCACCTGCAGCGTTGCATCCACGGGCACGCCAACCATTTTGTTAACCAACTCTAGCCGCGACAATTCGCGGCACAAATATTCACCTTCGCGCACGCCATTGCGCATGACCGTTATGCGGTCAGAGATCGCGTAGGTTTGCTCGAGAAAATGCGTCACAAACAAAATCGCCATACCCTGTTCGCGCAACCGACGCAAGACGCCAAACAGTAGCTGCACTTCGTTTTCATCGAGGCTGGAGGTGGGTTCATCGAGGATCAAGACCCGGGCAGAAATATTCAGCGCGCGTGAGATCGCCACCATTTGCTGTATCGCCAGCGGAAACGTACCCAGCGCTGCCGTCACATCGAGTTCGATATTGAGTTGCGCCAGTAAAAGCCGTGCCTGCTGCTGCATCTCGCCCCAGGCAATTACACCACGCCGCTTGGGATAGCGGCCGATAAAAATATTCTCTGCCACAGATAAATTCGGGCAAAGATTTACCTCTTGATACACGGTACTGATGCCCAGGCTCTGCGCTTCTAAAGTGGAGGCTGGCTCAATTGCTATGCCATCCAATAAGATACTGCCGCGATCCGGCGTGTAGACGCCCGTCAACACCTTGATCAGGGTCGATTTACCGGCGCCATTTTGCCCCATCAAGGTATGCACCTCGCCCGGATACAGGCGCAAACCCGCATCGCTGAGCGCTTTAACTCCGGGAAATTCTTTGTCAATGCCGCTCAGTTCCAGCACCGGAGCGATGCCAGAAATGGAGGGTGCTTGCTCTGCTTGGTTCATAGGATTCACAAAGAATAACTGCGATGTATGAGTCCCTTCCCCCTGCCAGGGGGAAGGAGTAAAAACCTAAGCAGACTCAATATTTACGACTAGGGAATTCTTTAGCCGCAACTTCAGCGGGGAAAACACTTTCTATAGTCGTGATCCGCTTCGGCACAGCCTTGCCCGCCACCACATCGCGCGCCACTTGCATCAATTGCGGCCCAAGCAGCGGATTGCATTCCACAGTCACGTTAAGTTTGCCGGCGATCATCGCCTCAAACGCGCCCTTGACGCCGTCGATAGAGATCACCACGATATCCACACCAGGCTTGAGCCCGGCCTCTTCTATCGCCTGGATCGCACCGATCGCCATATCATCGTTATGCGCGTACAGCACGTTGATGTTTTTGCCCTGCGCTTTTAAGAATGCTTCCATCACTTCCTTGCCCTTGGCACGGGTGAAATCGCCAGTTTGCGAGCGGACAATTTTCAGTTTTGGATTGCTGGCAATTGCCTGCTCAAAACCCGCCTTGCG
>JANYFV010000378.1 GCA_025359635.1 Undibacterium sp.
TTGAGACTTTCAAAAATCCAGAGGCGGGCAAGCAACGTCTGGATGCTCTTTTGGCAGAGGGTAAAGTGGTAGGATTACAAACTTCCGTGTACTGGCTACCCTATTTTCCTGAAGATATGCGTTTTCATTTTAATGGGCACAATCTTTTAGTTTATGGGCGTGAAGCGAATGATTATTTAATCAGCGATCCAGTATTTGAAGAGCCTGTTCGTTGCGCCTCCGCAGACCTATTGCGCGCACGCTTTGCCAAAGGCGCACTGGCACCGAAAGGCTTACTGTACTATCCGCAAAGTTTGGAAAACAAACAAGTGCAAGCTAATTCAGTACTTGCCGCCATTCGAAAAAATTGTGCCCATTAAAATGAAAACGCATATCTTCGGGAAAGTAGGGTAGCCAGTACACTGAAGTTTGTAAGCCCACCACTTTACCCTCTGCCAAAAGAGCATCCAGACGCTGCTTGCCCGCCTCTGGATTTTTGAAAGTCTCAAAGACAAATTTTGCGTGTAATGGCTTGGCCAAACCTTTAATAATCCAACGCGGCGGCATGCGATACGCGATCAAAGGAAGGCCGCCAAGCTTAATAAAAGGCAAGTAGGCAAACGAGAGCGCTGCCGACAAGCCAAATGCCATTGCTTCGGAAATCTCTACACCCTCATGGCGCAATAACGACGAAATAACCCCGCTTTCGCAATGCGCTGCATGCTGATGTTTAAACTCGATTGGTAAGGTAATTGGAGGATTATTTTGAGTCATTATTATTGTGGTAAAGATTTTAATTCGGCGATGGAAAGTCCTAGCGCATCTGCATACCTATCGAGTAGTTTTTCAGAGAGTTTTGCAAAATGGATTGGTTGCAAATGTCGTGAGACTTGCCAACGCCATAAGCCAGTGCTTTGTGCCAAAATCATCAGATCCATGCGTTTTTGATACATCCAATACTCTAATGGAGAAGCGTGCCCGGTTTTTGCGCGGATCAAAGCCTCGCTGGCTTGTTGCTTGAGAATGTCGACCGCTTGTTGCGTCACAATTTCTTCCACTTCCCAACCGCGACTAGACACAATGACCATTGCGCCATCAGTATTTTTGGCATACATCGCTTTGCGCCCGCCACCCAAGGTTGCATTGCCTTCTTGAGGTACATCTTTAATTTCCATTTATACCGCCTCGAGGTAAATAAAACCACTTGAAAAACGACCAGACTCAGGAACGAACATCAAAAGTTTGTGGCCTTTTTTAATTCGACCTGACCGAAACAATTCGTCCAGCATAATAAACGGAGAAGCCGACCCGGTGTTGCCGCACGTGGTTAAATTGGTAAACCATTTATCGGCACTTAGACTTAAGCCAATGTCAGCTAATTTTTGCGCAACGGGTTGGGCGAAATACATGGACGAAATATGTGGCAGAAACCAGTCTATGTCTTCGCTTGTCAAGCCATGCTTATCTTTAAGTTTGTTAAGCGGTTCGCCGAACGTTGTGTGTACGATATTTTCATTGAGCAGACGCACATCCTGTTTGACTGCGAACGTAGATTGTTCGAGACATTGTTCCGGTGTGAAATCAGTCCAGCCGCTCAAAGATCCATCGTCAATTTTTTCAGCGCCAGAATACATACATGTTGGCAGTAAATGCGCATATGAAAATAGCTCGATCCAGTTAATTTTGAGAGATAGTTCACCATTGGGCGTGTTTTCTAAAAGCACTGCCCCCGCACCATCCGATAGCATCCAGCGTAAAAAATCTTTCTCAAAAGCGATTTCTGGCCGTGCTTCTAATTCGGATATTTTATTTGTTGATTCAGATTCAAATTGACATGCCATCATGCGTGATGAGGCGCGCTCCGATCCGGTAGCTATGGCGCGTTTCGCGTCACCAGATTTAACTGATAAGTAGGCATATTTAAGTGCCGTAGCACCCGCTAAACAGATGCCTGCGGTGGATACGACCTCCAAAGTATTCCAACCTAGTTCACCGTGTACCATCACACCATGATTGGGCATGATTTGATCGGGAGATGAAGTTCCTGTCACCAGAACATCAATTTGTTTAAGTGATCCCAGGTTTTGTATCGCCCTCGCAGTTAATTGGGCGTTGTTCATCGAAGGCAATCCAGTTGCTCTATCAATCGCATAATGGCGCGTCTCAATACCATTACTACGTAAGACTAAACGTCGTGCTCGTGAGGGTTTCCCCCCAACCATACCTAATAAAGACTCGATTTCATCATTGCTGACTGGCTCATGGGGTAAATAACAAGCCGTCTTGGTAATATAAACATCAACCATGTTGCTCATTCATATAAACGTAATCTTTCATTGCCTGAGCCCGAAGGTAATTCAAAATAGACCTTCTCTTGTGCTAATTTTTTTTGTAATAGCGGCTTCAACAATAACTG
>JANYFV010000386.1 GCA_025359635.1 Undibacterium sp.
TCAGCAACAGATAGATCACTATGTAGATGCCTCTCATTTTGAGTGCGCCTCCTGTCTGGCCCGAATCCGGTCAATCTCTTCCTTGTTGTCGTCGGTGCGCGTCGTAAGCACCTTTAAAATTGCGGTCTGTTCCGAAACAACACCGACCAGCTTTTCAATCGACTCGCGATCTTTGTCTGCGCCGTCCACATTTCGCAAATACACGTAGCTGGAAAGCGAGAGTAGTGCAGCGCCTAGTACGCTGGCGATCTTGGTGCCAACAATAAGGCTGCGTTGCAGTTGGGCCAGAGGTGCCATCTCGTTTTTGACGGCTTGCACATTGTCCTCAATCCTTTTCATTTTGGCGGTTCCTTCTTCAAAGCGAAGCACTGAGTCGTGGTATCGCTGGTCTGCCTCCTTTTTGTTTTTTTCTCCTTTATCTACATGCGCCATCAGCACGCCCCATGCGCTTTCCGATATTGGTGGAGTAGGTAGCTTGCGGCGTTCTGGTTGCATCGGAGTTCCTTGTTATAAAAAACGCACAAACACCAAAATGGACACCGGCCACACCAGCGTGGTCAGCGTCTTGAGCACGCACATGCGCACGGTCTCTTGCTTGATGTAATAGTCACCCACCTTTTTGACGATGGTGAGAGCGGCCATCAACGCCGTCGCCATTTGCATGGCAGGCAGCAGTGTCAAAACAGACAGCAGCGCCACAGCAATTACCAGCGTGCCGATGCCGCCGTAGAAGCAATGGTTGCCGTAGTCCTGCGGTAGTTGTGGAACAGAATCTAGTCGGTCGGATAAGTTCATTTGGCCTCCAGTGCGGTGATGCGGGCTTCAAGTGCATCCTGTCTAGCCGACTGTCCACGCGCAACAAACATCGCAAGTTCGTCATAGCGGAAACTGTAGCAGTCGCCTGCCTTTTGTGTCTTCTCGCTCCATGCTTCTTTTGCTTCAACGGCTGGCGTAGTAACCTTGCCGTCAGCGTCAAGCACTTCTGCAACGGCTTCAATCGCTGAATGCTCGGTGAACTTGTCATCCCATTTGTCATAGCCGACAAATCCATAGCGAGTCCAGTCAAGCCCGTTGGCGGTCATGATCTCGATAGCACGCTGAACGGTTAGTGATGTGTGCAGCCGGGCCTTGTCGCCCTTTTCTTCGACCGCCGAGAGCCACTGCCATGTGCCAATCTCACGGGCGAGTGCGGTAGCAGCAGTAATCTCCGATGGGTTGAATGGGGTGACTGCTGTTTTCAGCCGGGCATCGGACGTGTTGAATGCGCCTGCTGTGCACCAGACTTGTGACCAACGCAGAGATGTGCTACCGAATGCTTGTGTGCCGTTGCCGCCGGGGGTTAGGTTACCACTACCATCCAACGTCATCACCTGAGTGAACGTTATGGTGTTCCCTGCTGTGCCACTGGGGGCGGTGTACCACCTAATCTGTCCCAGTGAGGCATCATATTCGACTTTTAAGGCAGATTTGCTTGCAAGGTACCTATAACCAGATAAATAGAACACATTGTTTGTGTGGTAGCTTGTATTTACATCGCTGGTTATTGCGAATGATTGCATTTCTAATGCTTTATATGAACCCCAAGAACTCGGAGTAACCCCAATCCCAATATTCCCACTAGCATCCAACGTCAAACTACCCGCAGGAGCACTACCGCTAAGTGAGTAGCCTGTGCCGCTTGTGCCGCCTGAGAGGGTTCCCGTCGCACTCAGTGCACCTGTTACGGCTAGGCCGTTTGAAAGGGTTACTGCACCGGATGCGTTTAGCGTTGTTGCGTTGACTGCTCCACCTGACAAAGTAGTTGCAATGCCAGGGTTTTGCAACACCCACACGGTAAGCGTTGCGTCATACACCAGTTGCAACCAATGACCAGCGCCCGTAATGTCTCCAGCAACAATTGTCTGATTGTTCAATTTGACAATGTTACGTGCTGTTAATCCGTTAGGGGAAAACTGAGGTGTGGTCGTGACATTTGCCAATCCTGCTCTAACATACAATTTAAGACCAGCAACCAAAGATGCGACGGCAGGCGTAAATGTTGCTGTGATTGCGTCAGATGATCCAGTGGCAACGGCAGCTAATGCTTGATTCTGAATGTCAACTGCCCAGTTAAAATTAGTGTCCAACTGAGACAACGCAATAGGGCCATTTTGTGCGCCAAAAGTATTGGGATAAGTCATTAGAACCTCGCTCTCAATTCGGTTTCATATTGGAAACCAGAAACAATAAAATTAGGGGTGGTGCTTGTAATAGTCATTCCTATGTACTTGCCCCATTGCTGCGCATCATAACGATACAAAAAGTATCCCAAAATGTAATTTGCCCAAGATACAACCGCAAGTGAATTATTTATCCAAGATACAAAAACAAATGAATTGTTTTGCCACATTACTGTAATTGTATTGGTTAGCGTTTGAACAGAAGACGACCTGTTTTCATTGTCAACTGTGACACTAATTGAACTATTC
>JANYFV010000403.1 GCA_025359635.1 Undibacterium sp.
CGCGTGGGATTGAAGATATTTATGAGTTAACTTATTTCCGCAAAGATGGCAGCCGCTTTCCGGCAGTGGTGTCAGTCACGGCACTGCGTGATGCACAAGATGCGATTATTGGTTACCTGTTGATCGGTACCGACAATACCGCCCGCAAACAGGCGGAAGATGCCTTACTCAAAGCAGGTGCCTTACAAAGCGCGATCTTTAACAGCGCCAACTTCTCCAGCATCGCCACGGATGCTAACGGCGTCATCCAGATTTTTAACGTCGGTGCTGAGCGCATGCTCGGCTATACCGCAGCGGAAGTGATGAACAAGATCACGCCTGCCGACATCTCCGATCCACAAGAGGTCATCGCCCGTGCTGAGGCTTTAAGCCTGGAATTAGATACCCCGATTACGCCGGGCTTTGAGGCGCTAGTGTTCAAGGCATCGCGTGGGATTGAAGATATTTATGAGTTAACTTATTTCCGCAAAGATGGCAGCCGCTTTCCGGCAGTGGTGTCAGTCACGGCACTGCGTGATGCACAAGATGCGATTATTGGTTACCTGCTGATCGGTACCGACAACACGGCACGCAAACAGGTAGAAGCAGAGCGCGAAGTCATCAATCAGCGCTTGCGTGATTTACAATTTTATACGCGTTCTTTGATTGAATCGAATACCGATGCCATGATGACGACTGATCCGCTCGGCATCATCAGCGATATTAATCACGAAATGGAAATCCTCACCGGGCGATCACGTGAAGAATTAATCGGCGCACCGTCAAAAAATTATTTTACCGACCCGGCACGTGCAGAGGCAGCGATTAATAAGGTATTGCGTGAAGGTAAAATTTCTAATTACGAATTAACCGTGAAGGCTAAAGACGATAAATTGACTGTGGTGTCGTACAACGCCTCTACCTTTCATGACAGTAGTGACAAGCTGGTGGGGGTGTTTGCATCGGCACGTGACATTACGCATCGCAAAGAATTTGAACGTTTGATGGAAAAAAATAACATCGAATTGATGAATGCGATGGAGCAGGCGGACAAAGCCAATTTGGCAAAATCAGAATTTCTATCGAGTATGAGTCATGAATTACGCACTCCGCTCAATGCGGTATTGGGCTTTGCTCAGCTGATGGCGTCTGATGTGCCGGCACCGACCCCAACCCAACAAATGTCTATCGATCAGATCTTGCAAGCTGGTTGGTATTTGCTACGCCTGATTAACGAAATTCTTGATCTGGCGATGATTGAATCAGGCAAAGTCACACTGTCGCAAGAGCCCATGTCATTTACGGAAGTGTTGCAAGACTGCGAGGCAATGATTGCGCCACAGGCGCAAAAACGCGACATTAAGATGATCTTCCCTAGTTTGGAAACTTTGTTTTATGTGTACGCCGATCGCACCAGAGTCAAGCAAGTCATGATCAATTTGCTGTCCAATGCCATCAAATATAATCGCGATGGCGGCACGGTGACAGTGAGTTGTTTGAAGAGTGGCGAACACCGCGTCCGTGTCAGTGTGACCGATACCGGAAACGGCCTGACCCCAAAGCAATTGGCTCAATTGTTCCAACCATTTAATCGCCTTGGACAAGAAAGTAGTTCTAAAGAAGGTACCGGCATAGGCTTGGTCGTCACCAAGCAATTAATCGAGTTGATGGATGGTTCTATCGGCGTTGAAAGCAATGTCGGGGTGGGCAGTGTATTTTGGGTTGAGCTAACGGCCTCTGGTGTGCCAATTTTAGACTTGGGTACACATACTGAGGACGAAGCCGATGCGTTTGCGAATGCGAATGCGGGGCATACGACATTAAAAAATAAACGCTCTATTTTATATGTAGAAGATAACCCGGCCAATATGAGCTTGGTGGCGCAACTGGTGGCCCGTCGCAGTGATCTGGTGTTGCTGTCGGCAATAGATGGACAAGTGGGAATGCAAATGGCGCGCGCTTATTTGCCAGAAGTCATTTTGATGGATATTAATTTACCTGGCATCAGTGGTTTTTCTGCGTTGAAATTGTTGCGTAAGGATCCGACAACGAATCATATCCCGGTCTTGGCTTTGTCTGCTAACGCCATGCCCAGGGATATAGAAAAAGGCCTGGAAGCGGGGTTCTTACGTTATCTGACGAAGCCAATTAATGTCGCCGAGCTTATGGATGCGCTTGATTTAGCATTGGAATATGCCGATGCACCGCATGAGGTCGTTCGATG
>JANYFV010000407.1 GCA_025359635.1 Undibacterium sp.
AGTTTTTGTCCGCACCCCCCGGTGGTCAATATTCAGTGCGCGCCAACATTATGGAAATGTTATGACACTGGGCGGCGAGAAACCTTCAGCCGTGTTAGGCCAAAGTCGCATGTCTGTTCTGAAAGGAGTGACCGCCAGTAATGACGGTTACTTAAAGGACATCAACCATGCTGATTAAAATTGGCGACTTCTTAAAACCAGCCTGATCATACCGTCACCCATCATTTGATTGGCTTATCTATACCAAATAAAAGCTGGCTACCTTGCGGAACAATGTTAGGCAACATACCTGGCTTTAAATTTTTGGCAAACTCTACCATCGCTTGAGCTTTAAGCATTTCGATTTCAAGACCCGTCTTGGCAATCTGAGCGTCACGTGCTTTAGCAAATTCTTCAGCTGCCAATCGCATCTGTGTCGCTTCCTGAACTCTCGCCTTTGCTTTTTCTACAGACTGTTGAGCCGCATAAGTCTCGTTGATCGCTTTCTGAATGGCGGGGTCAGAATAAGTCATACCTTCGGCGTAGCCCAGATTATTGATTACCACGCCCAGTTCAGCAAAATGTAATTTGGTATCGTTCAACACTTTATCGAAAATTTCTTTCTTTTGATGCTGGCCGTCTGATAAAGTTCGAGTGCCGAACTCTCTTGAAAGCCCCGCCTGCACGTAGGTACGAATGTCTTGATCCGAGACGTCTTTGAGTGCTTTACCGGCGTAGTTATAAAGAAATTTTGCCGCTTTATCTTCTGGAATAGACGCTGTCATAACAACTCCGATAGAGAAATCAATCGACTCAACAGATTCAACCTTGATTCCTTCATTTTTCGCGCTAGTACCTGTTTTATCGTTGCTGGTCCACTCGCGCGAAACCGGCGTACGATCGACAGTGACCAATTTTGCAGTGGGTATCCATTCGTAATCATTTGTACTGTTGCCGGTACTGCGTTTTCGATGTGGAATAGAAATTCTTTTTGTTGCAACCTTATTCTGTTCAAGAAATTCTTCTGACATGAATTTAACTTGTCCGGTTTTGGTATCTCCTTCCAACTTTATGAGGAAGGCAGTTTCGTTTGATTTAATTTCCACCAGCTCTTCGAGATCTGGTTTGCCCATGCATGCAGAAAGAGCGGCGACAATGAACACCAAAGGTAATGCGTGAGTGATGATTTTTTTCATTTTAGATTACTCTCAATACGTAAAATTATTTTCTTTTGTTCAGAAGCAATGAACCCCAAATAATGATCAATGCAAACAGCAGAACAAGCCCAGGGGTGCCTGAAAACATCGTTCCAATATTCATTCCTGCAATCGATTCAACGTATTTAGTGTCCGAATTTGACATCTGCCCTAAGGCAGCATTGGCTGACAGCACAGTTGTGGAGGGGGCAAGAAAAATGCCGATCACCCACACTAACACTACAGTCAATATTGATAACGCTATGCGGATTACTATAAATTTTTTCATGATGTCGCTTTTCTACTTCGCTGGTGTTGGTTGATCTTTTTTTTCTTGCATGGATTCCTTCTCTTTCGTGTTCTTATTCTTGGCGAGATGTCTGCCAACGACACAGCCACCAACAGCGCCAAGAACTGCATGATGCCCGGCAACATGTCCAGCTACCGCCCCTCCGGCCGCACCTTTTATGCAGCCCGCCGCATTAGCAGAAGAGTTAAATAGCATCGTTCCTGCAAACGCCAACAATAAAAATTTATTCATATTTTTCCTTATATTTATTTTGTTTTTGATCTATTGACACTCGTCGTTAGAGTTAGAAATTTAGCCGCTCTAGGCTTTCCATTTTTTCATTTGTTGTTGCTCTATTGAGGCTGCATGTTTTGTTATTGATCTTTGTAATCAAAAATATGCCGGTAAAGATTTTTCCAAAAATAATTATAAGAAAATATTCACCCGGATTTAGTTGATGTATCAATATAACGCGAAGAAACAATAATTAATACGGTAATAAGGTAAATGCTTTACCGAGCCGCAGCTTTACTTAAATGGAATAACTAAAAATGAAGAAATTCCCGGAAAAAAAGCCGAATATAGGCCGCGATTCAAATGATCGACGCAACACTTTACGATGTAAAATAAGGTCAACGGAGTGCGAATTGAAAGACGCGATTTAGCATGCCGTGCCTTGCCTACGCAGATCACGGCCCCCCAAACGATGATTTACTCTATTCTTATCATCGATCTTACAATTTCTTACTATTTTTGCCTATTTTCGGTCGACTTTTTAAGGAAGCTTCTCGTTAGATATGCAACACTGCACCCACTTAAATTTTAACTTTATTTTAGAATAGGAACTACTTTATGACACAAGCACAATCCTCCAAACGCATGCATCCATTAGTGGCAGTCGCTGCAGTTTCGGTTATTTTGGTCTGCCTAGTGGGCGTTGCAGCAATGACAGGTATACTGCCCAATTCCAACGGCTCGCCCGCACCACGCGACTCTGACACTAATGTTGCAAACACTGAAGTACCGCAGAAAAATGCACACGGTTTACATGTGTTGCCTGATTCGACAGTACATTCCACCGCTAAACAAAAAGAAAACGATGACTTTGGAGTTGTGGAGTCGGTACGTTCGATCGAGCATCAAGCAGAAAAAGGCAGTGGTTTAGGCGCAGCGGCAGGTGCCATTTTGGGTGGCGTTTTAGGCCATCAAGTAGGTGGTGGCAAAGGCCGTGACCTAGCGACAGTCGCCGGTGCAGTGGGTGGTGGTTTAGCCGGTAACGAAATAGAAAAACGTAATCATACAAGTACTACATATGAAGTACGCGTGCGGATGGAAAGCGGCAATATACGCACCTTTACGCCACCAACTCAACCAGATTGGCGCGCAGGTGATCGCGTTAAAATCGTTGGTGGGAATCTGGCTTTCCGTTAAATATTGTTTCACACAAAAAATTGAAACAAATTTACCTTTATCCAGCACATCACCGATGATGTGCTGGATAAAGGGTACTGTCAACTTGTCGAGCATAGCCGAAATTTCGTAAAATGGGCGGATGCCAAATTCCACTATTTACAGCGGCTTTCGCTATCGGCCAGAAATCATCAGCCACGCAGTGTGGATGTATTTTCGTTTTACGCTTAGTTTTCGCGA
>JANYFV010000408.1 GCA_025359635.1 Undibacterium sp.
TCGCGAAAACTAAGCGTAAAACGAAAATACATCCACACTGCGTGGCTGATGATTTCTGGCCGATAGCGAAAGCCGCTGTAAATAGTGGAATTTGGCATCCGCCCATTTTACGAAATTTCGGCTATGCTCGACAAGTTGACAATACCGTTGCGGTAATTGATGGTACCATTCGTTGAAAAAATTCTTGTCTCTATTTCTCCTGTATTTTGAATGCCATGAGGCTATTCGGGATTCATCGGTTATCCGAATTTAAATTATTTTTTGGCAATGCTCCGTTGTTCAATTGCTCTCTGATGAGGTCTGCAATGATGTCGGTAATCCTGAACGTCGCTCGATTTCGGCAAATGAATATGTGGACGTGGAAAGCATCGCTATTTTTTTTTGGCATTGCCTTTTTTAACATTCACTGTTCAGCGCAACAGCTGCAAGTCGATTATCGCTGCGACCAGGTAGCGGTTTTTAATCAAAGCGAGCCACTCAAAGACGGTTGGTTGTCCAGCCCATCCCGTTCGATTCAGATTGCCAAAGGCAATCACCCATGCTGGGCTAGGATAAAGGTAGAACACGGGTCCGGCCTCGCATTGTCGTTAGTCGGGAAGCGCGAAAATATCTTTCTGTACGACGCGCATGAAAAATTGATCGCCAGTGTCGACAGATTTGGTTCCAGTGTGAATGCTGTTTCGACCATTAACCAGATATTATTTTATCCAACCTCTGACACGCCGAACTATCTGTATGCCCGCATTGGACATGATGATTTTTACGGCTATGACCGGGTCGTGACTGTTGCGTTGGTTGATTTCGCAGCCAGCATTGAACATGATCGCGTCCTCGAAAATTTTCAGATTGCTACCTTTAGCGTACTGATTTTAATTGCCTTAGTTGCGGTACTGTTCGCATTCGCAGTGCGCAATACAAATTACGCTTTGTTCGCTGCGTATTCACTTTGTGTTGCTGCCATTTCCGCCTTTGATCTAATGTTTCCGCAGCAGCTTTCACAGTCGTCGGTATTTTCCTGGATCTGGTTTTGTACCATGTATCCACTGGCCAATGCTCTTTCACTGATAGTGATGATCAAAATTGGTCAATTCAACCATCACTCACCCGGGCTTAAGCGTTTTTTAACATGGATGGTGTTTGCTTACGTGTTAATCATACCCTTATGGTTTGTTGCCGCCACGTCGGGAGATCATGTCAACAGCGTACTCAACCTGCTGGGGTTTCCGTTGTTGTATCTTGGTTTCTGGCGCGGTATGCGCAAAAAAAACTTGGTATGCCTGTTGCTCTTCATCGGCAATCTTCCCAACGTGATCGTCGGCATTCCCGGTTTTACCGCTGAACTGAGTGGCTATGACTGGACGCCGGTTTTTATTGCAGATAACAACTGGCTGGAATTTGCCTCAAACGTTTTATTACCACTCATGTTTCTTGGAATTCTGGCACTGCGCTCGCTGGCATTCAGGCGTAAATCGATTTATCTCGAATTGCATGATCCGCTTACCGGTTTGCCGAACCGGGAATATTTACAGCAGCTCGATATGCGCCAGACTTCAAAAGCGCGCAACATGGTGGTGCTGGTGATTAACGTAAAACGTTTTAGAGTGATCAATGAAGCGCTCGGGGTCTTGATTGGTGATCAGCTACTCACCGAAGTCGGACGCCGATTGAAGCAAGTCACTGCGTCCAACTTTGCGCGATTGCACGCCGACCAGTTCTGTATTTTGACCGATGACTTAACCTTGTCAGGGACGCTGGAAACACTAAAACAGGTTTTCAAAAAGCCGGCACTGGTGAATGGTCAGACGGTCGACCTTGCCATCAGCATTGGCGCTGCCAGAGAAAAGGATCTGGATATCCGTCCCAACGACGCATCCCAATTTACTGTCAACCAGCTGATCAGAAATGCCGAAATCGCGTTGGATGTGGCGCGCACACTGCGACTGAATTGGATTGAATACGATAAGTTGCAGGAGTCGGCGCGGCAGCAGGATCTTGGGTTGATGTCGGAATTGGCCCGCGCCTCGGCGAATAATGAATTTCGTTTGTATCTGCAGCCTAAAATCAGGATGAAGGATTACGCGCTGACCTGTGTTGAAGCGTTGATTCGCTGGCAGCATCCCGAACGCGGTTTGATCAATCCAGATTATTTTGTTCCATTTGCCGAAGCCACCGGTTGCATCCGCATGATCACACGCTGGGTACTGGCAGAGGCGATGACTATGTCGGCTCAACTGCGTGCGACTGGAAATCCGATACAGATCGCGGTAAATTTATCGGCACTTGATCTGGGCGATGCCGAATTGTTGAACCTGCTCAAAGAGCTGCTGCAACAGCAGCATGCGCTTGCCGAAGATATACGTCTTGAAATTACCGAGCACAGCGCAATGAGCAACCCGGCGATTGCGCTGGAAGTCATGCACGCCTTGCGCGATCTCGGTTTTTCTTTGTCGATAGATGATTTCGGCACAGGTTATTCGTCACTGTCGTATTTGCAGAAAATTCCGCTATCCGAACTCAAAATAGACCGAAGCTTCGTCAGCAAAGTCATTTCTAGTGACACACCCAACATTCTGTTGCAGGCCATCATCAACCTTGGACATCAATTGGGATTGTCAGTCGTCGCTGAGGGTGTCGAGACCAAGGAGGAGTGGGACATCCTGGCAGCGCTGGGATGTGATTTTGCTCAGGGGTTTTATGTTGCGCCGGCAATGGAGAGGGCGCAGCTTGAAGCGTGGCGCACTGATGGGGAAAATTTAAAACTGGATCATAGCGGGGCAGTCTGAATCGGGCTAAACAGTTGGACAATTCGTGCCATGGTTTTTCTGGATGCACGGAATTTTTCAAGCTAGTTGTCGCCTAAATGCTATTTTTGGTTCTGTCGCGTTAACTTTCAAATGGCGAGTTTGTACATAACTTTATTTTCACACTTACGCTGGACGGATTTATCCTGCCAATGCATAAAATGGTACTGTCAACTTGCTGAGCGAAAAATGAAATATTATTTTCCTTGGG
>JANYFV010000336.1 GCA_025359635.1 Undibacterium sp.
TGCAGCAGATGGGTATGCAATTCATGGCGCTAGGTTCGCAAGAAGAGCTGCGTGAGCAGATTGTCCAAGTTGCGCTGGAAAGTGCATTCTTGCAGAGTCCGCTACCGACCAATTCTGGCGAATTCAATAAACGCCGTGACGAAGGCAAGGCCAGATTGAATTTGCTAGCCAATGAAATCGCCAGGTTGGCCGCGCAAATCCTGGCCGAGTTTTATAGCCTGCCGAAAAAACTGCAAACACTCAAAACGCACAGGGACGCCGCCAATGACATGCAAAATCAGCTGCAAATGCTGGTCAGTAAACGCTTCATCACCGAACATGATTTCAGACAATTAGCGCATTTTCCGCGCTACCTGAAAGCCATCACGGTACGCATGGATAAGTTAAGAGCCGACCCGGAACGGGATAAAAAACTGATGGTCGAATGGAATTCAGTAGCCCAAGACTGGCAACGCGCTCCGCGCAGATCGGGTCCGGATGCCGATCCAAAATTAGTCGAGTTCCGCTGGCTATTGGAAGAGCTGCGCGTCTCCTTGTACGCACAGGAGTTACGTACGCCTATGCCAGTGTCTGCTAAGCGACTTCAAAAAGTTTGGGAGAGTTTGCAAAGGTAGCAGGGGATAGGTAGTTTCGCAACATTTTATTCACCAGACAACGTGATTGTTGGACATAGCGAATCAAAGCATTTAAGCTAGTGCGGACACGTCAGTTTTCGCTTAATTAGCTTCGCTCTCAGTAACAAGAGCCTGGCGTAATAGAGTCCATGCAATTGTCTTTTATGTATTGATCAACGAATGAATAGCAACCTTTCTCCTTTCACTAATTTTGGCGCACATATTCATGACCTGTTAAACATGTATTTGTTGCCGGTTGGTCTGCCTGTTGCCATCATTGTAGTGATTATCTTGGTGATGATAGGACGTGGAAAAACAGTAGAGGTGGCAGCGCTAGCTCAAGAACAACAACCATTACCAGATGCGGTTCAGACAGATAGTCGGCCTGCTATTTTAGTGGTGGATGATTCGGCCGTGGCGCGAGCTAAATTAAGCAAGCTTTTTGAGTCTGGTGGATATCGGGTCGAATTGGCTAAGGATGGTTTGGAAGCGATGGAGAAACTCGCCAGCGATTTCTTTGCGGTCCTGGTTACTGATCTGGAAATGCCAAATATGAATGGTCTGGAATTGATTGCTGCGGTTCAAGGAGGCATGGAGACTGAGGATCTGCCTATCATAGCAATTACCGGTCATGACGAGTTGCAAGCGCGGGTACATGATTATCAGGGATTGTTTGGGATTTTCAAAAAGCCCTGGAACGATAGAGAACTCTTAAAACGCGTCGAGACTTTGGCTGTTCTACGCAAGAAAAGAATATTGACCTGATTATTTTTTTCTGTCTGTGCCTTCATTTAATAACGGAGTAAAGCTGCATATCTGCGCGAACATTTGATCGTAATTGTAACGCTCGCCGGTTTCATCCATCATTTCTTGATTCTTGATGAAGCTTGCATCGACCACTTTCCAGTCCGCGTCATTGAGTACTAGCTTGGCTACCGGCAAGATACATTCTTCTTCTGTACGCATATGTGCATAGTAGAAATGCGCATATTGTTCAACCAAGGTGTGAAATTGTTGGAAGGCTTCAGCCCCGCCAAATTCGTAGCGTAACAGTGCATCGTGCAGACGATGTACCAATAGCTCACCGTTACTGTGTTGTTCGCTTAGGGCGTCAAGCTCGTTGTCGAGTTGATGGGTACGTTCTTTGATTTTAGCAAATAAGATCTGATCTTCTTTTGGATGATGTATTCGCTCTGGATATTCTGTGATGTAGTACAACATGGTTCGGAATATTTTCAGATCTTGCGTGTCGTTACCATTTTTAATTGATCTTACAAAATACAACATACCCTGGATCGCAACTGATAGATGCTCATGTTCTTTTTGAATAATATCCAGTGATATGTGATGGTTGTTTCTGTGTGTCATGCGAGTCTCCACGTAACTATTCTCGTCACTCTACCTTTGCATTTGCAATTGGCTTTTGATCGGGATCAAGTTAGCCGTAAAAAGCTGATCTCAATTTCCTTTTCTATTCAGTGCAACTTCGGTAAGGAACCGTACAAATGAAATTTTTTGTAAGTTTTTATTTTCTAAAAAATAAATTTTTAGAAAACATCATGCCCGGGGTTTTACTCTGTAAAGTTTTTGTTTCTAGGCAATAAACGGTGTAACATTCAAAAAATATAGCGGGAACCAGGTAGTGCAATAGTGTTTTTTCATTGATTTACATTTTTCTATGAGCCGCTTCAATTCTAAAGATGCAATTGCGCTGAATTTTCCAAATTAAGTCAGGCTAGACTATGCCCGGTAAGATCAATCTTTCCAAAGAAGCACTATATCGCTCCATGGTTGAGCTGGCACTGGATGCGTTTCTTGTTCTGGAAGATGCAGTCTTTGTAGACTGTAATCCGAGTGC
This sequence comes from Undibacterium sp., assembly GCA_025359635.1. Taxonomy (GTDB): domain Bacteria; phylum Pseudomonadota; class Gammaproteobacteria; order Burkholderiales; family Burkholderiaceae_D; genus Undibacterium. Next base: position 2,473 of record JANYFV010000336.1, read on the forward strand.
CGAAAAAATGTTTGGTGTGGGTCGGGATCACTTGCTCTCAAGTGCACCTATCGATTTTTCCGCAAAAAACCAATTAGATGGACGCGATTCCCGAATCGCAGCAAACGAATTTATTACGCTAGCTATAGAGGGACAGGCGCAAAGGTTTGAATGGTTATCGCGCAGAGCAGATGGTAGTCAGTTCAATTCGGAAGTGTGCATCAGTCGTTTGGATGATGGTAGTGCCAGACGCGTCATCCTTATCGTTCGCGATATTTCTGAACGCAAGCGCATTGAAAATGAGACGCGACTTCAAAGTGAAAAACTGCGAATTTTGCTGGATAATTTTCCTGGCGGCGTTTCTCTCATGGATGAGTCTTTACGTATCATCGCCTGGAATGATGCCTTGGTTCGTATGCTCGAACTGCCAGTTAATTTATTTGATTCAGGAGCCCCGTTAATTCGTGATGTATTTAAAGCGAATATTGCGCGCGGTGAATATGCCGAATTCGGTGGAGAAACTGAACAGGAAACCTTGGCTGCGTTAATGGCGATTGTGCAGCGCATGGAATCCTATGTTTACGAAAGAACCCGACATGACGGTTCGATTATCGAAGTGCGCGGTGCACCGATTGATGGAGGTGGTTTTGTTACGACTTGCACCGATGTCACAGCTAAACGCAAAATTGAAAAAGAATACAAGCGACAATCCATTTTTTTGAATGCAGTGTTGGCCAATATGCCACAGGGCTTAAGTGTATTCGATGAGGATTTGCGACTTCAGGTATGGAATCAAGGATTTTTAGATGTCTTGAACTATGAATTAGAATCTATCTACCGTGGCGTTCCGTTCGTTGATTTGCTGAATATCATGGCGCAACGTGGCGAGTATGGTGTGGGTGACGTTAAGCAACAAGTAGAGAGTCGCCTCGCTCTGGCGATGCAATTTAAGGCACATCAGTTTGAACGTATTCGTCCAAATGGCCATACTCACTTAGTTCAGGGTAAACCCATTTATGAAGACGGCAAGCTCAAGGGCTTTGTCACTACCTACACTGATATTACGAAACAAAAACAGGTAGAGCTCGCCTTGTCGAACGCTAACGTACAACTAGAAAAAAATGTTGCTGACCGCACGACAGAACTTCGTCATACGCAGGATGATTTGATCAGAAGTGAAAAATTGGCAGCACTAGGTTCATTGGTAGCGGGGGTCGCACATGAGCTCAATACTCCAATAGGCAATAGCCTGCTTACTTCTTCGACGTTGAGAGAAAAGACGGTGACGTTTAATCGTATGGTGGGTGAGGGAGCAGTGCGTAGATCCGATTTAACTTCATTTCTAAGCGATGCAGAACGAGCATCTGAACTGATAGAGCGGGGCTTGGCAAGCGCCGCAGACTTGATCAGTAGCTTTAAGCAGGTGGCAGTAGATCAGGCAAGTTCAAAGCGTCGTCAATTCCAAATGGATAAAGTGTGCGCTGATGTCGTCGCGACCATGATGGCAAAAATCCGCCATGCTGGCATCAGCATAGATTTAGATGTTCCGGCGAATATTGAACTCGATAGTTATCCCGGTCCATTCGATCAAGTGATTTGTAATTTGGTCGACAACGCTATCCTACATGGACTCAACGGGCAATCAGGTGGCTACATAAAAATTGCCGTGCGTCTGGTAGAGGCCGGTTTTGTCGAATTGTCCTTTAGCGATAATGGGGTAGGTATTCCTGAAGCAAATATACAACGAATTTTCGATCCATTTTTCACGACAAAACTTGGCCGTGGAGGCAGTGGATTGGGTTTGAATATCGTCTATAACATAGTGACGACTTTGCTAGGTGGGAAAATTGTGGTACACAGTATCGAAGATAAAGGCGTCAGCTTTGTGCTGACTTTACCTTTGGTTGCGCCTCAGGTGGAATCAGCGTAACAGTAAAAAAAATCACAACTTAGCTAATTTTTTTATTTCAGTGCAAGCTGGAGTAAGTTCAAAAAATGCTCTGAATTTGACGCAGGCAATCGTATCTCAGGCGTCTGATGCCACTCGGCGAAGCTCCTGATTGCTTTGGCGATATCCTTGACGAAGGCTAGGCTGATGCGGGTATTTTCTTCCAGATGCAATGACTTAATTTCAAAGACACCGTCTTTGCGGTGTGCTTTTGCATCCATTCGGCCAACTATAGCTCCGCGTCGTAGTATGGGTAAGCTGAAGTAGCCGTATCGGCGTTTTGCAGCGGGTGTATAACATTCCAGTTTATATTCAAAATTGAAAAGTTCTATGGCACGTTTTCTATCCCAGACCAACGGATCAAATGGCGAGAGTATGCGAGTGGCAGTTGGCTTGAGTTTTCCATCGAGTGCTAGCTGAAGTGCTTCGGCATGACTGGGATGAATGTAGGCTTCTTGCTCCCATCCTTCTATTTTTACGGTGAGAAGAAGCCCTTTTTTCGCCAAGGTCTCCGGATGGATTTTTGTATCCAATTTACCCATGCGAAAATAATCGGCAACCCAGGATGCCTTCGCTATGCCAAGAGCTCTTACCGCTTGCAAGACCTGTTGTGTTTGACACTGTATTTGCGTTTTGAGATCGCGCTTGTCCTTCCATTGCGGATGCACCCGTTCGCGCAAATCGTAAATACGCTGAAAATTATGCCGGCGGGCGACCATCACTTCTCCCGTGGTAAACAGCACTTCAAGCGAACGTTTTTCTGGTTTCCATTCCCACCAACCGCCAGATTTTCCATCTTTGCGTTCAAAGTCTGCAGAGCGGCTGGGGCCATGTTGGTGTATGTGCTGACGAACTTCGTCTACCTGCGCGGCGTTTTCTTTTAGCCAATTGTGATTATATTTCCAGCCTAATCCTTGTGGCGAGATCATTTGATGTCGATATAAGCCGTAGTCTTCTATGGGCAAGAAGCAAGCCTCATGTGACCAGTACTCAAAGATTTTTCCTTCTGCCAGAAGCTCGTCGAGCCAGCTGTTTTTGTAGTCGCCTAGCCTGCTCCATAAAACCAGATACGGGCTGCGTGCTACGACGTTGATCGTGTCAATTTGTAGCGCCGCCATTTGGCGTATCGTGCTTAATACATCTTCTTTGGCCGCAGTTTTTTTAGGCGGAGTCAGCAAACCTTGAGCGGCAAGATGCAGGGCACGGGCAGAGGAAAGCGATAGTCGCATGCGCTTTTCCTATGTCTGTCAGAAGTGCTTTAAACCGAGTGCAGTTTTGACTTCATCAGTGGTTTTGGCGGCGACTTCCCTAGCTTTTTCCGTGCCTTGTTTTAACATTTGCAAGACTTGTCCGCGATCTTTTTCAAATTCCTGACGGCGCTCGCGTATTGGTGCGAGCATGTCTTGCAAGATGCCCTCCAGTCTCACTTTTACTTTGCTATCACCCAGGCCGCCACGCACATAATGATCTTTCATTTCTTGCAAACCAATTCTGTCCGGGTCAAATGCATCAAGATAAATAAAGGCGACATTTCCTTCGAGATGACCAGGATCTTCAACACGCAAATGCAACGGATCGGTATACACATTTTTGACGGCGGCTTTGATTTCGGCCGCAGTCGCGCCCAGATTGATGCTGTTGCCAAGCGATTTACTCATTTTGGCTTTGCCATCAATGCCGGGCAAGCGCCCAATTTCTGGCACTAAGGCTTCGCATTCAACCAAGATATCTTGTTTGGCGAGGCGGTTGAAGCGTCGCACGATTTCATTGGTCTGTTCTATCATCGGAATCTGATCGTCGCCCACCGGAACAAGACTGGCTTTGAATGCCGTAATGTCTGCCGCCTGGCTGACTGGATAAGTAAAGAAGCCGGCAGGAATATCGCGTTCAAAATTACGCAGAATAATTTCTTGTTTGATGGTCGGATTACGTTCCAGGCGGGCGATGGTGACGAGGTTCATGTAGTAAAACGTGAGCTCAGTTAATTCTGGAATTTGCGACTGGATAAAAATGGTCGATTTTGCTGGATCGATTCCTACCGCCAAATAGTCCAGCGCGACTTCTATTACATTGTTATGTACCTTAGCCGGATCATCCATGTTGTCGGTTAAGGCCTGTGCATCTGCCAGCATGATGTACTGTTTGTATTGATGCTGGTAGATCACGCGGTTGCGTAAGCTTCCGACAAAATGACCTAGGTGTAAGGGGCCAGTAGGGCGATCGCCTGTCAAAATAAGATGCTGTTTATCGGCTGATGGTGTTGTGTTGTTGCTCATACTTAGATTCCAAAATGGTTATTGTTTGATCCCAGTCCAATAAAATGACCTGACAAAAAAAATGCCGCGTAGTCTGGCGGCATTGATGTGATTTATTTTGTTATTTATAGCAACAATCACTTTCAAACGAGATGCGCCCGAGCCAAGCTTCAGTAGCTGCACCAACTAAGGGCCATTAGACAATAACCTGAACTTTTTATCTGGCCAAATTTGGCGCACTGCTGCGCGTCGAACGCCTTGCATTGCATCCAGTTTTGACCGCTAAAAAATCCATGTTATTACCTAATGAGCCCTAAGCATCGAAAAGTTATTTGCTTGATTCATGGTGGCATAATGCGGCAGTGAGCTGTTTTTTGTCAAGGAATGTCTATCTGCACATGTTAAAATTACGGTCGAAGCTCACCTTATATTTTGAAAATGAAAGCGACCGTTTTGAAGCCTTCCTTACCAAGTAAACTCATTATTGCATCTCGCGAAAGTCGTCTCGCCATGTGGCAGGCCGAGCATGTGCGCGATCAATTGTCCGCACTTTACCCAGAATGCTGCATAGAAATCCTTGGCATGACAACGCGAGGTGATCAGATTCTTGATAGAGCCTTGTCCAAAGTTGGTGGAAAAGGACTATTTGTAAAAGAGCTTGAGGTGGCGATGTCGGAGGGACGTGCTGACCTGGCGGTGCATTCATTAAAAGACGTTCCCATGGATTTACCTGAAGGTTTTGCGATTGCTGCGGTTCTTGAGCGCGAAGATCCACGGGACGCTTTCGTATCGAATCATTTCGCTTCCTTGCAAGATTTGCCGCTAGGTTCCATAGTCGGCACCAGCAGTTTGCGTCGGCAGGCACTGATTGCCGCACGATTCCCAAATTTGATTATTCAACCCTTGCGCGGCAACCTCGATACGCGTTTACGTAAACTTGATCAAGGTGAATATGCGGCGATTATTCTTGCCGCAGCTGGTTTGAAACGACTCGGTTTACCCGAACGTATCAGGTCTTTCATTGAGCCTGAACAAAGTTTGCCGGCGGCGGGGCAGGGCGCGATGGCGATAGAGATAGATTCGAGCAGACCTGATCTGCTTGAGTGGCTTGCTCCACTGAATCATTTGGAAACGGCACAGGCGGTCAATGCTGAAAGGGCAATTTCCAAGTCATTTGGCGGTAGTTGCCAAATTCCACTGGCCGCTTTCGCAACGGTCGCTGAAGGCAAGATGCATTTACGCGCGATGGTGGCAACCCCTGATGGCACGCGCATCGCACATGCGCAGGCAAGTGGCGCAGCAGACGACAGTGTGTCTTTGGTTGCTCGGGTGGTGCAGGCTTTGTCGGCCCAAGATGCTGAAGATATTTTGGCGGTATGTAAATCACAAGCGATTGGTTAAGTCGATAAGTTGATGGTTGCGCACCCAGTCATTATTACGCGTCCGCTTGCCCAGGCCTCGGCATTTGCTGCTCAGGTCGCCGCGATCGGACGTCACGCCGAGATATTTCCTTTACTTGAAATACAAGCATTAGAGGATACAACTGCGCTCGATGAAACATTGTCCAGTCTAGCGGATTTCGCCCTGGTTGCCTTCGTCAGCCCGAATGCAGTGCATGCTGCATTTTCACGAATTCAACGTTGGCCAGCAAACCTTGCGATAGCCGTGATGGGCGCGGGTAGCCGTGCCGCACTAGCGGAGCATGGCATTACTGATGCCACTGCAAGTATCATTAGCCCGATTAATCCTGAGCGTACTGATTCTGAAACTTTGCTCGAAGTGCTGGATTTTTCAGAGTTGAACGGTCGTGGAGTATTAATAATCAGAGGTGAAAGTGGCCGTGAATTGCTTGCCGATGCCTTACGTTCCCATGGTGCTTTTGTTACGCAGATTGCAGCTTATCAGCGCGTGGCACCAGAATTTACTCTGCCAAGACAGCAAAATCTGAAATTGATGTTGGAACGTGAGAATGACTGGGTCGTGACCAGTTCTGAGGCGCTCAGAAACTTGTTTTTATGGGCGGAAAAACTCGATCTCGACCATGCCGTGGCAAAAATGCAACGCCAGCATATTTTTGTGTCGCATGCTCGTATTGAGGAAACCGCAAAAAATCTTGGATTTCAATTGATCACTTTAACAGGATCAGGCGACGAAAGTCTGCTTGTCGCGTTACAATCTCATCTATGAGCGAACAGCAATCCATCCCCGAAGCCGTGTCGACGGTCAATTCGACAGATACTCCGCAAAAGCAAGCGATAGCACCAGCTTTGCCCGAGCCAATTTACGCCCAGAAAAAAGCCTGGATCGAACCTAGTTATGTGTTGTCAGGTGTATTGGCAATCCTGCTGGCTGCACTTTGGCTGAGTTCGCAAGGACAGATGTCGAGTTTGCGCGAAGAAGTGGCGCGCCGATTGCAAAGCGCTGATGCAAATAGCAGCGAGACTAAAATTTTGGCAAAAGCTGTGCAGGAATCGTCAAAAGAAATTCAGACAAAAGTTATTTTGTTGGAAGGGCGACAAACCGAAGCACAGAGCCAACAGCTAGCGCTTGAACAGTTATATCAAGATTTATCGAAGAATCGCGATGAATGGGCCTTGGCTGAAATTGAGCAAGTACTTGCGACGGCAAGTCAACAATTGCAATTGGCAGGAAATGTGCAAGGAGCACTGATTGCGTTACAGAATGCGGATAGTCGTCTGGCAAAATCAGAAAAGCCACAATTCATCACGATCCGCCGGGCCATTGCGAAGGATATTGAGAAGTTAAAGTCTTTACCAACTTTGGATTTGACAGGCATCGCTTTGCGTCTGGATAGCGTCATCGCACAAGTGGATCATATTCCTTTATGGTCAGACGAAAAATCTGTGGTGACTGCGGTAGCGCCGAAAGCGCCTTTGCGCGTACTGCCAAAATCAAGTGTCACCAATTCGAAGAATGGCAAAAATAGTTCAATAGAGAATGGTTCTGAAAATGGATGGGCGAGCCGAATTCAAGACTATTGGCAGAGTTTTTCCAGCGAATTATTGGGTGAAGTTAAACAATTAATTCGTGTGCGCAGTGTAGAAACGCCCGATGCCCTTTTGTTGGCGCCTTCGCAAGCGTATTTTGCGCGCGAAAATTTAAAACTACGTCTGTTAAATGCTCGCCTTGCGCTGTTATCACGCAATGAAGGTGCATTTCGCAGCGATATGATTGCAGCGCAAGATGCCATTGCCAAGTATTTTGACACTCGGACAAAACAGGCTCAGACGGTACAAGCATTATTACATCAAGTTCAAGGCAGTAATTTGTCGATAGAGATGCCGACATTGGCAGATAGTTTGTATGCCGTGCGTAATTATAAAGTGAAGCCATAAACATGCGTTTCTTTATTAGGCTTCTTATTTTATTTGCTTTGGCCGTTGGCCTCGCAGTCGGGGCGCGTTTCAATCCGGGAAATGTCGTGTTGTTTTACCCACCGTATCGAATTGATTTGTCATTGAATTTCTTCTTGTTTTTGACATTAATTTTATTTGTCTTGCTGTATCTGATGATGCGTACCATAGTTACCACGCAAAATATGCCACAAAAGGTCATGGAATACCGACAAAATAAACGAGAGCGCGATAGTAATAAAGCACTGAGAGACGGTTTAAAAGCACTTTTCGAAGGTCGATTTGGTCGGGCAGAAAAATCAGCAAGTAAGGCTGTAGAATTAGCTGAAAATGCTGGTTTGGCGGCCTTGATCGGTGCAAGGGCCGCACATCATATGAGCCAATTTGACCGGCGCGATGCATGGTATTCAAGCATCGCTTTTGATTCGCCATATAAAACAGCTGGTCTCGTGACCATGACCGAATTGTTGGTTGATCAACATAAAGCTGATGAGGCACTTGAAGCGGTTCAGGAACTGAATGCAAAAGGTACTCGCCACATACAAGTGTTGCGCTGGGCTCTAAAAGCCAATCAGCAAGCGAAAAAATGGCCAGAAGTGCTTAAATTAGTGCGCACTTTAGATAAACATCGGGCGCTTCATCCATCTTTGTCGAATCGTTTACGCGAACTTGCCTATGAGGATTTGCTCAAGGATCGTAGCCATGATGCTGAGTCATTGCGCCGCGTGTGGTATGAAATTCCAGCTACCGACAGAAAAAATCGTTACGTGGCATTTATCGCTGCCACCGCCTTTAATAAACAAGGCTTGTGCGACGATGCTAGAACTATCATTGAGAAAGCATTAGCTGAAGAATGGGACGATAGATTGATGCGCGCATATCGTATTGCGGCGGCGTCTGAAGGTTCTGCAGGCTTATTATTGCAGATTGAACATTGTGAACAATGGTCTGTGATACGTCCATCGGATCCTGAGCTTGCGCTGACATTAGGCGCTTTGTGCCTTAAGCAGAAACTGTGGGGCAAAGCGCAGCGACATATGGAACAGGCTTTATCAGACGCTAAAGAAGCAAGAACTATACGTGAAGCAAATTTAACGCTGGCACAACTACATGAGGCCTTGGGACAAACTGAAGAAGCGGCGCAACACTACCGCCAATGCGCACTTGCAACTTTGTTGTAAGTGCTGCAATGCACAATTCACGTTTAAAATTAGATATAATCAGCCTATCTAATTTATTTCACATCAATTTTCTATTTGAAAGAGCATCATGAGCTTGAATAAAGTCCCAGCGGGTCGCGATCTGCCCAATGATTTTAACGTTATCATCGAAATTCCGATGAATGCGGATCCGATCAAATATGAAGTAGATAAAGAAAGTGGCGCAATTTTTGTTGACCGTTTCATGGGCACAGCGATGCATTACCCATGTAACTATGGCTATGTACCAGACACGATTGCAGGTGATGGCGATCCTGTGGATGTGCTGGTCATTACACCATTTCCTTTAATCCCTGGCGTTGTTGTGCGTTGCCGACCAATTGGCATCTTGAAGATGACAGATGAAGCGGGTGCAGATGGAAAAGTGCTGGCGGTGCCAATCGATAAAATTTTGCCAATTTACACACATTGGCAAAAACCTGAAGATATGAATGAGTTACGCTTGAGACAAATTCAACACTTCTTTGAACACTACAAAGATTTGGAAAAAGGAAAATGGGTCAAGATTGAAGGTTGGGGCGGCCCTGAAGAAGCCAAAACTGAAATATTGACTGGTGTCGAGAATTACAAGAAGTCACAGTCTTAGTCAGTCTGTAAATGTATAGAAAACGTATACAATAAAAAAAGCACAAGTTTGTGCTTTTTTTTCGTCAATTGATAGAGCGTCGTAAGGTCGCAATAACTGCGCCGACAGCAACTAGCAATAGGAAAACACTTAGCCAAAACATGGCACTTTTTCCAGGTGTTTGCGAATATTGCTTACTTGACTCTTGTGAATTCTGCAGACGTTTTCGCTTTAGACGTTTATCCCTGGCGAGAAATTTATTTAATGCCAGCGCCATTTCTGCTGCACTGGAATAACGCGAAACAGGATCTTTTTGCATCGCTTTCATCACGATAAACGACAATTTTTCGGGAATCTTAGCACTTACTTCAGATGGTGATTTAGGGATTTTGCTGGCGATTTGTTGCAGTAACTTATCAATATCATTTGACTGAAATGGCTTTTGTAAAGTCAGCATTTCATACATCACGGCACCAAGTGAATACACATCGGTCAAGGCATTCACTGGTTTTCCCATCGCCTGTTCTGGTGACATGTAATTGGGCGTTCCCATAATATTATTGTTAAACAGCGTATGAGCTGAATTGTCACCGCCTTCTAACACTCGATTTGGCGCACGCGCAATGCCAAAATCCACGACCTTGGGTTGATTGTTCGGAAGGATGAAAATATTGGCAGGTTTGATGTCGCGGTGGATGACGCCGTTTTCGTGAGCATACGCTAATGCTTCTGCGACTTTACTAATAATGTTGGAAATCTCAATGATGTCAAAGCGCTTGCCGCCTGCCATGAGTTCACGTAAGTCTTGCCCTTGCAAAAATTCCATCGCAATAAAGGTCGTTCCGCCTTCATTAGATGCGTCGTAAATGGTGACAATATTCGGATGGGAAAGGCGCCCAGCGGCACGAGCTTCGTTGATAAAATGCTGTTCTTGTTGTTTCTTGTCCGCTACGCCAATTACCGCCCCCAGAATTTTAATGGCAACAGAGCGATCGATAACCGGGTCGTGACCTAAAAATACCGTTCCGTTCGACCCTTTTCCGAGTTTATCGGTGACAGAAAAACGTCCAACACGGCGTATCGGTAATTTTTTTGCAACTGGTGGGTTTGGTGGTGGTAGATTCGTGATCATTCTTACAGAATGCCTTGCTCTGAATAAAATTTCAAGTATTTCGTTTGAGAATGATGAGTTTCAAATTATTGTTGAATTCTTGTATGGAGTTCTTTCATCAAGTTCAGAGAAATACTTCTCGATGCCACCAGTTTCACGCTGCAAAAATCTGGCAACTGCGTCCGAAAAAGCCTCTTCAGCAAGATAATGCGCAGAATATGTTTTTGTCGGCAGGAATCCTCTTGCTATTTTGTGTTCGCCTTGGGCCCCACCTTCAAATATTTTAATTCTATTCTGGATGCAAAATTCTATTGCTTGATAATAGGCAGTCTCAAAATGCAGGCAAGGGACATGTTCAATACAACCCCAATATCTTCCGTAGACGGTGTTGGTGTCGTGGATCAATAGAGAGGCAGCGATACGTTTTTCGCCTCTTTGCGCAATAATAAGATGAATATTTTCTGGCATTGTCGCGCCGATACGTAAGAAAAAATCCAAATTTAGATATGGCGAAGAATGGTGTTCTGAGTAAGTTTTGTCGTAACAGGATTTAAAGAATTGCCAGTCTTCGGTGTGTATGTCGATGCCACAGAGATGTTGAAATTCGACGCCTAATTCTGCAACTTTTCGTCTTTCGGCACGAATATTCTTACGCTTCTTTTTCTCCAGGCTGGAAAGAAATTCTTCAAAATCTGAGTAAGAATTATTCTGCCAGTGAAATTGGATTCCTTGCCTTAGTAAAAAGCCGGCATTATTCAATAAAATTGCCTCTACGATTGTCGGAAAAAGAATATGAGTAGATGAGACCCGCATCGAGTTTTGCAGGCGTATCAATTCATTGAGCAATGCTTGTTGTGCTGGTGTATCCCGCGCAATCAGGCGAGTTCCGGTAACTGGTGTAAATGGAATCGCGGAAAGGAGTTTGGGATAATATTGAAGCCCATGTTGATGGTAAGCCTCAGCCCAGGCCCAGTCAAAAACGTATTCACCATATGAATGGGATTTTTCGTATAGCGGCATTACTGCAGCTAGCGATTCTCCATCCCATAGACTGATGTAACATGGCGACCAGCCAGTTTGTTTTGATGCCGAACCAGATTCGTGCAAAGCGTGCAAAAAAGCGTAGGATAAAAAAGGATTGGCATTTGGCTGTGAAAGTATTAATTGATCCCATAGGTTTTGTCCCACATCTGCCAGAGAATACAAGATACGCGTGCGATAATGTGAGACTTCAGAAGTTACATTCATTCTTGATTTAATCCAGATTTAACCACTATGATAGTAAAAGTTGCGATAGCCCAAATGAATAGCATTGTCGGTGATCTTGCTGGCAATTCTTTACAGATTATTGATTATGTTCAGCGCGCGGCTGCACAAGCTGCTGATATTGTGCTTACCCCTGAACTTTCTCTGGTCGGTTATCCGCCCGAAGATTTATTGTTGCGTAATGCATTTTACGCAAAATCTAAAGAGGCCTTGGCTGATCTTGCCTTTCAGTTGAAAAAATTTACCCGGCATGAAATGGACGACCTACCCCTCGCCGATCGCGTCGGCCGGCGTGATCGGCGCGT
>JANYFV010000415.1 GCA_025359635.1 Undibacterium sp.
CGCAAACACAGGATTATCGGCGTGGCTCAGACCATCAGTGAGCGTGGCGTTTTTGCCCGTTGCAAAGTCATGCAGCTTAATCTGGCTGAAGTGATTTTCACCAGCAACAGTGTAGGCCAGCCAGCGGCTATCGGCCGAAAAAGTGATCTGGAAATTTTGCCGACGCAAGCTGCTATCTATCTTGGTAACGCTGCCCTTCTCCAATGCAATAGCGTACAGATTCAGATGAAAATCCTGATACACGATGGTCTTATTGTCCGGCGACCACCCTAACAGTTTGTAATAGCCCTTCGCGCCCAGTGCATGGCTCTTGGCTTTCTCCAAACCGGCCTGATCCCTGACGATTAAAGTGTGCTGCATGCCAGCATCCGAAATGTAGGCGATCTGATTGCCGTCCGGGCTCCACATGGCATCTTTCTCACGCACGCCTGATGTCTCGGTCAGGTTGCGGGTAGAACCGTCCTTCACCGGAACTGTGAACACATCGCCACGCGCGGTCAGCAGCACACGCTTGCCAGTCGGCGAGAGTTGCGCTGAGGTGATGGTCTTGCTGGCGTCTTTCCATTGCGGGCGCGCCTGTTGCGCTTGTGCGTTGATGCTTATCGACAGTGTTTTGGCATTGCCAGTGACAGTATCGAGTTCCTTCAACACGCCGCCGACTTCGTACACGATGCTCTGGCCATAGGCATTGGCATTGCGCACGTCCCACAGTGTTTCTTTGCTGACCTGGCGCACCGCCTTGGTCTGGCGGTTATAGGCAAACAGGTTGGCTGCACCGTCATTGCGGTCAGAAATAAAATAGACCTCGTTTTGCACCCACATCGGGTTGCTATCAGTCGCATTCACATGCGGAATTTTTTCTACCGCATTACTGACTGGGTCGATGATCCAGATCGGCGGCGTGGTACCGCCACGGTGCTGGCGCCAGCCTGCATTGGCAGCGTAGGCCTGGCGATAAGGACGATAAGCCAGATGTTTACCGTCTGGCGACCAGGCGCCTTCATACGCTACGGCTTCCATGATCTTTTTTTCAAAACCACCATCAACAGCGATTTCATATAACTGGTTGCTGCGATTGTTGGCTACTTCACGCGCCGACGAGAATAGAATCCGCTTGCCGTCAGCGCTCCAGCCACGCACTACATCTTGCCCCGGATGCCAGGTCAGGCGCTTCGGTTGTCCACCATCGACGGAGACCACGTACACGTCGGTGTTGCTGTCATAGCTGGCAGAGAATGCCAGCCATTTGCCGTCAGGTGAAAACTGCGGAGAAAATTCGGATGCCGGATGCGTGGTGAGTTGCACCGGATGCTGCCCTGCCCTGTCGGTCAGCCAGATATCGCCCGCATAGACAAAGGCCAGATGATCGCGTGAGACGGCGGGCTGGCGCAATAACATGGTTTGCGGGGCATCTGCCGCTATTGCACTCAAGCCCGATCCAAGTAACACAGCAATGACGGAAGCGATGCATGTGCGGGAGCTCAACAACTTCGTTGACTTAGTATTTTCCATGAAGAGATTACCTTTCAAGATTTGTTGAAGAGAGATTCATTCGACACAAGGTATTACATTCGGTTCCAACTTATTACATGAATATCACATGACAATTGATCGCGAAATTATGTCGCCGTGTAACGCTCCACATCAAGGCATTCCAACAAAGGTATCGTCGCCGGCAATAAAGGTGTCACGCCAACTTCTCCCTGCCAGGCGAATGCCTGCCCTTCCAGACTTTGCGGTTCGCCTTGCCATTCACGTGATATAAAAAAATGCAAACGCACATGGGCATGTGGGTAGACATATTCGACGCAGCACCAAGGTTCTGCCGAGACAATGTTTACGCCTAGCTCTTCGACGAATTCTCGCTTCAACGCATCGAGTATGCTTTCATCTTGCTCTACTTTACCGCCAGGAAATTCCCAATATCCCTCATACGGCTTGCCTGCCGGGCGTTGCCCCAAGAGGATGTCGCCATTGGATTTCATCAGAATACCTACCGCTACATTGATGGGGGCTTGCGACATAAATTTGCGGGGTACGTAGTGAAATGAAAGTGGCGCGCAGTGCGCCACACGAAAAATATAAGTTGGAACGCTAGCTAGGCAAATCGATTAAGGCATGGCTTCTGCCAGGCGCCCTGAGTAGTCTTTGGCAAATTGCCACGCCACCCGACCGGAGCGTGATCCGCGTTGTAGAGCCCAACGCAAAGCATCACCGCGTGCCGCATCTATCTCAAACGAATCGCAGCCCATGCTGCCCAACCAGTGCGCCACGATATCGAGATAATCATCTTGCTTGAACGGGTAAAACGAGACCCAGAGGCCAAAACGTTCGGATAAAGAAATGCGCTCTTCGACTGTTTCACCGGGATGCAAGTCGCCATCTTCTGCATAATGGTAGCCGGCGTTATCCGAGATTTTTTCTGGTAACAGGTGACGGCGATTCGACGTGGCGTAGATCAGTACATTATCGGATTGCGCCGAGATGCTGCCATCAAGTGCCACCTTGAGTGCCTTGTAACCGGGCTCACCTTCTTCAAACGAGAGATCGTCGCAGAAAATAATGAAACGCTCCGGCCGTTCCGCCACCAGATCGACGATATCGGAGAGGTCGGCCATATCCACCTTATCGACTTCAATCAGACGTAAACCCTGATCAGCAAATTGATTCAGACAGGCCTTGATTAAAGAAGATTTACCGGTGCCACGCGCACCGGTCAGCAGTACGTTATTGGCGGGTTTGCCATGCACAAACTGGCGCGTGTTTTGTTCTATCTGGATCTTTTGCGTATGGATATTTTGCAGGTCATCCAGGCCGATAACGGAGACGTGTTTCACCACTTGCAAGTAACCCTGGCCGCCGCGCTTACGCCAGCGAAATGCGCTACCCATGCGCCAATCTGGCGCTGGTGTTACGACAGGCAGGATATTTTCCAGCCGACTTAAGAGGTGCTCGGCACGTACTAAAAACTGTTCAAGCTGAGTCATGATGCAACTATCCCTTATGAACGATATTATGAGCGATAGTCGGCGTTGATCGAGACATAGTCATGCGAGAGATCACAAGTCCAGACCGTGGTACAAGCGTCGCCACGCGAGAGTTTGACGCGGATAGTGATCTCGCTTTGTTGCATCACGCGCTGGCCATCTTCTTCACGATATTCTGGATTGCGGCCGCCGTTTTTCGCCACCAAAACATCGTCGAGATACATATCGAGTTTGCTGACATCGAGGTCAGTG
>JANYFV010000337.1 GCA_025359635.1 Undibacterium sp.
GTTTGTCGCATACGACAATGTGCAATTCATGGCACCGGTGTATGCCGGTGATTACATCGAAGCGACAGGGCGCATCGTTGCCATGGGCAAGACCTCGCGCAAGATGGAATTTGAAGCACGCAAGGTGATCGCGCCAGCGCGCATCGCAGGCCAGGTTTCGGCGGCAGATGTCTTGGCTGAACCTATCGTGGTGTGTAAAGCTTCCGGCACTTGTGTTGTGACACTCGATTGCCAGCGTATCAAGCGGTAAAAAATAGGATAAGAGAAAACGATCATGGAAAAGCTCATCATTACGGCCGCCCTAAGTGGCGCCGAAGTCACCCGCGAACAGCAACCGGCCTTGCCGATCACGCCAGATGAAATCGCTGATGCGGCATTCGAATGCGCCAAGGCCGGTGCCTCTATCGTGCACGTGCACGGTCGTAATGATGATGGCAGCCCGACGCAAGACAAAGAGACTTACCGCAAGATCATTCACGCGATCCGCGAGCGCTGCGACATCATCGTGCAGGTTTCTACCGGCGGCGCAGTTGGTATGACAGCAGAAGAGCGCCTCGCGCCCGTCACTTTGGTGCCAGAGATGGCCACGCTATCGATGGGCTCGGTTAATTTCGGCGACGACGTCTTCATGAATCACCCGGCCGACATGGAGATTTTTGCCAAAACCATGCACCAGCATGGCGTTAAAATTGAATATGAAGTGTTTGATACCGGCATGATCAGCACGGTCAATCGCTGGATAAAAAAAGGCATGATCACTGCGCCTTTACACATTGATTTTGTGCTTGGTATTCCGGGTGCCATGGCAGGTACTCCTGAAGCCTTAATGTACATGGCCTCGCAACTTCCGGCGGGTGCCAGCTGGACGGTAGCCGGCATCGGTGCCGCGCAACTAAGCTTAGGCACCATGGCCATATTATTGGGCGGACACGTGCGCGTAGGCTTTGAAGACAATGTGTATTACCGCAAAGGCGAGCTAGCCACCAGCAATGCGCAACTGGTAGCACGCATCGCTCGTATCAGCCGCGAACTGGACAGGGCGGTGGCAACGCCAGACGAAACACGGGCGATTTTGGGTATCAAAGCTAAAAACTAAATCGATCAAGGCGCACAGTTCTCGCCATTTGCTGGTTCATGTAAGCAACAAGCACCGTCATTCCCGCGTGTTTTTAGCGGGAATCCAGGGGTCTTTTACTACTTCGCCGACTTGCCCATCTCAATACCGATCTGCAACGCCAGCATTAAGATATGTAACACTTATTTATGTGTTTACATTAATCGGAGTTGTCATGGCTGAAACAGTGAATTTTACAGGTGCAGTAGATCGCGAATTGCTCAAGCGTGCCAAGATCATTGCCGCCAAATCTGATACGTCTATCAATGCTCTCTTCAATGCAGAATTGCGGTATCTGGTTGAGACATTTGAAGCCGCTGAAGCATCAGAAAATCAAAACTTCAAAACTTTGCTGGATTTTTCCCTGGGCCGCATTCATGACAATGCCGCAATGGCAGCGTTAGGAATTGATAGCGCAGAAGATTTATTTTTGTTGATGGCGCAAAGTCATCTGCCCATGCCTCGCTTACCTGAGTCAAGCACGCAAGACATGGTAAAAAGCCTTCATGCGATAGCTAAAGCCTAAGGGAGTCGCATTTGAAAGATTTGACACCCGTTCTGCTCTTGCCAGATGCCGGACCGCTGATTACTCTCGCCTATGCTGATGCGCTCGATGTTCTTTTCAAACCAGGATGGCAATTGGCCATTGTCGATATGGTATTGCACGAGGTCACGCGCAATCAAACGCCAACCAGTCAAATGATTTCGACATGGATTAACAGGCACAAGAGCGAAAATAAGTTGCAGCTTGTCGTTACAAAAACACTCAAGCATTTTCAGCAAATGCAGGCGTCAGGATTAGAGACACCAAAAAAATCTAATCTAGGCGAGTTCGCAATACAGGAAGCCATGAATGACTTCGCACTCATCAACCCTCCGCCCACAGGCATATTCCTATTTGAAGACCACAAGATCGCACGCGCCAGCTTTTTAGTGCCCGACAATTGCCGCAAAGTGAGTACTCGCGCCTTCCTAATTTTTCTTGAGCAAAAAGGATGGCTGGAATCGGCAGCAGAAATTGAACGAAAAGCGATTATCAATGGGCGCAATTTTTCTCAGTTACGATTTCCGCCAGCTTAAACGCTGATCCACCACAAAAGCAGAGTGTGTTTGTCTAAAGATTGAACTATTTATCTTAATAGATACGTTGCGCATAACATGCCCATATTGGGTTTGATCATACCCAATATGGGTATTTATTTGTCAGGGCAATTTTTTCAAAATAGTAATCAAATAGCTCGCAAACAAGAGGCATAAAAACGCCGCTTTAATTTCACTCGCCCTTCAACTATAGTCATTCACATAAGGAACTGAAAAATTATGCGCACACACATCGTATTAGATGAACAACTGGTGAGTGAGGCAATGTCACTCAGTCAGATTAAGACTAAACGTGAGTTAGTCGAACAAGCCTTGAAAGAGTTCATCTCCATCCGCAAGCGGCCCAATTTGCCATCGAACACGATCTGGTGCTGTTGCACCATGATCGTGATTATCTGAATATGACGAGCGTGTGTAGTGAATTGCGGCAGAAGAGTTTTTTTGAATAGTGAACTGACGCTACATCATCGACCGCGCGGTCAAATCCTGCGCTGCATTACACATACTAGTTACTGAGTAATTCACGACTATGGCGGTAAAGGGCTTTCGTTATAACTGATGTTATAGTTTTTCCCCTTATCTTGCCTTCGCAGCATTCAAACTACGCTTGCTCTTTATAAACGTTGGCGCAAAAAATAATTGTAAAGACACTCTATACAGATTACACTAAATGTATGATAAAAACTTTTGAACACAAAGGTCTGCAATTGTTTTTTGAAACGGGTTCCAAGGCGGGGATACAGCCACTGCATGCAAATAAATTGCAGCGGCAATTGCAGGTACTGGAGCGAGCACAGATACCAGATCACATGGATGTTCCCGGTTGGAAGTTGCATCCTCTCAAAGGCGAGTTAAACGGGCATTGGTCGGTATGGGTAAGCGGCAACTATAGGCTCACTTTCAGATTTGAAGGCAAAGATGTGATTTTGGTGAATTATCAAGACTATCATTAAGGTTGAGAAAAAATGGGACGTATGTTTAATCCACCACATCCTGGTGGAATTTTAAAAGAAGATGTCTTGCCAGAACTTGGCTTAACTGTCACACAAGCAGCGCAGCAGTTGGGCGTATCGCGCGTGACGTTGTCGCGTGTGGTGAATGGTAGGTCGGCAATTACGCCGGATTTGGCACTACGTTTGCAGCAATGGGTAAGCGGCCCCACCGCGACAATCTGGCTACAAATGCAAGTAGATTATGATCTTTGGCAAATCGAGCATTCCGCTAAAGCACCAGTAGTGGAAAAGGCGCGCGCTGCCTCAAGATAAATTGCTTAGTTTTAAATACCCAAATTGGGTGCTATCATACCCAATATGGGTATTTATTCAGATGCATTGTTTTCTAAAACACAACAGCGAGTCCTGGCGGTCTTATTTGGCCAGCCGGATCGCTCGTTTTACGCCAACGAAATTATCGCTTTGGCTGACTCCGGGTCAGGTGCTGTGCAGCGCGAACTAGCGCGTCTTGAAGCCGCCACATTGATCACGGCACAAAAAATCGGCAATCAAAAACACTATCAAGCCAATCACGAGGCGCCCATTTTTGCAGAGTTAAGCGGCATTGTTTTAAAAACCTTCGGTGTCGCTGATGTGTTGCGCACCGCTTTGCAAGCGCTATGGCCGCAAATAGACTTGGCGTTCGTGTATGGTTCAATAGCAAAAGGCAGCGAACATGCAGGCAGTGATATTGATTTAATGGTGGTGGGCGAATTGGCTTCAAATACGCAACTGCTGACAGCCTTACAAGCTGCCCAGACCCAGCTAGCGCGCGTGATTAATCCAACGCTGTATACCCAAGCCGAATTCACCCAGCGCGTGAGCGAAGGCAGATCATTCATCATGCGCGTACTAGAACAGCCCAAAATTTTTGTGAAAGGAGCAGACCATGACATTGCCCGACTCACCACAACTAGCCAACCTGGCACGGATAGGTAAACTCAAGGCAGAAGCGCCTGATGCGCGCGAATTGGCGGGTTTATTGCGTTCGTCAAAAGTACGCCTGCAGGATGCCAGGCAAGTCAGTCTCGCATTAGAAAGCCGTTTCGATCTCGCCTATAATGCCGCACATGCAGCGGCACTGGCCGCCTTACGGGCACATGGCTACCGCAGCGAAAACCGTTACCTGATATTGTTACCAAAACACTAATGGCCTGAAAGGCAAGCGAGATTAATGACTATTTGGAGTAAGGAAAATTTTCATCATCCCATTGCTATTCGGTTTTAACTTGCTATAATTCGCAGCAAGTGGACTGGGGGTTCCCGGTCGGCGTCTAAGCCTCGGTGAGTTTCATCGGGGCTTTTCGCTTTCTGGGGGATAAATCTTGAGACCCCAATTTTCAAAACCTTCACCGACATTTTCTCTACCACCGCTACAAAAGAATTTTTTCTTCAATACATCAAAAGCGCGATTCTCTTGCATTGGTCGCAATACACTCATCCCTATCGGGCGCGCTACCAAATCGGCTAGTTGTAAGCCAGCAGAATTCACCTTCTTGTCCGCAAAAATAATATTGAACGGTAAGCTTATACCTAAGCGGTTTTCGCCATCGCACATGCGGCGGAATTCTAGCTCTAGTTCGTTATCTTCCTTTTTTCCTCGGCACTCGACCAATACATGTGTCATTGCACCATCCTGATTTTTTTCCTGCAAAAATTCGTACAGCGTTTCAAGACAGAATCCAAGTGCCAAATGATAAGGATTGGGAATTGTTCCGCCCTTATCTTTCAAAGCTGCTTTATCGATCACGCAACTCACTAAGATAAAGTTGCTGGTCTCAATAATCTCAGTCAATTCATTGAGGAAGCCCTGTTGATGCTGACGACTTTGAAAAAAATTAAATGCACCTTTTTCTTTCCTGATTTCATGTTCATGCAGCACGACCAAATCGTGTCCAAAGTGGTTGAACTTGAATTTTTCTAAGGCCGGAACGACTTTCTCGCAGTAGTAGCGTTTATGAAAAATACAAAATGCCAATACAAACACAGGATAGTTAGCGTCTAGCGTTTGCATCCCATGATCGCCGCTCTCGTCAACATAGACGACGTAATTGCTGAACTTACCCAAAGGTGAGACTGCCGATGCAGCCTCTGCGCTGGACGGATCTTCATTCTCAAAAAGTGAGAATTGCGCGGGCAGTGATTCGGTATTATTCATTAACATTTATCTCATTGAGGCCAATGCCCAACTTAAACTAGAAATTGAATCAGATCAAGCAATCCGGGCAAACATTTTTTTCAGATAAGCGTTACCGTCATCTTCCATAAACAACACATTCCTACCGTCGGCTTTGTATTGAGCTTCTTTTTCTTTTAGCTCACGAGCGGTTTGTTCTTGTGTGCTGTCGTTACTGCTGGCGAGTGCGGCTTGTACTTTGTCGTAGAGGCGATGTTGCAGATAGTCGTTGATCTCACCGGCGCGCGCATTGAGGATGCGGTAGATACGGGTGGGCCAGCATATCGGGCTGGACTGCGCCGCGTATCAACTGGTAACTCCCCGTGTCGATGGCTGGCGTCGGTGCTTGATTCAGTGAAAACGCGTAATGGGCGTCATCAAATTTAGCGCGCTTATCGAGTACATAGCGAGTTGCGCCCCAG
>JANYFV010000434.1 GCA_025359635.1 Undibacterium sp.
TCAGCAAATCAGCCGCTTCCGCGTCAGTACGAGCGAGCAATACGGTCGGTGTGCCCATCACGTCAGCTGCGAAACGCGCGGCGTAGAGTTTCTCAACCGCTTCACGCGTTGGCACCAGCACTTTGCCGCCCATGTGGCCGCATTTTTTCACTGATGCCAATTGATCTTCAAAATGAACGCCAGATGCGCCCGCTTCTATCATCGCCTTCATCAATTCAAATGCATTCAATACACCACCAAAACCGGCTTCAGCATCGGCAACAATAGGAGCGAAGAAATCAGTATCGCCCTTACCTTCAGACCATTGAATCTGATCAGCGCGTGTCAAACAATTGTTGATGCGTTTAACCACTAATGGTACCGAATTGGCGGGGTACAAAGATTGATCAGGATACATTTCACCGGCAACATTGGCATCACCAGCCACTTGCCAGCCAGAGAGGTAGATTGCTTTGAGGCCAGCTTTAACCTGCTGCATCGCCTGATTACCCGTCAAGGCACCAAGCGCATTCACAAAGGGCTCGTTATTCACCAGATCCCACAATTTAATCGAACCATTCTTTGCCAAGGTATGCTCCACCTGAATCGAACCACGCAGATTCACCACATCGGAGGCGGTGTAATTACGTTTGATACCGATCCAACGTGGGTTGGTATCCCAGTCTTTTTGGATCTCAGCAATCTGTTGTTCGCGTGATGTCATGGTTTCTCTCCTGTGTGCAAAATAAAAAATGCGTTCCGTTGAGAGAAATAATAGAATATTTTCCGCACAGCAGCAATGTCTTATATAAGACATATAACAAATAATTTATACAATAAAATCAATTACTTAAAGTTAAAATTTTGCAATATGGAATGCATTATCTCGAAATGAGAAAAATAATTTGTGCACCTAAGCCGCGGCTTTTCATAATATGAAATTATATTTTCGCATTATAAAATTTGGCGAATATCAAATAACTTAAAGGAAAATTTGGCTTCTGCAATAAATATATGCTGTTCAAATCGAGCTCAAAATTTCATAGAAACAAAAACTGCAGCTACATTTAGGGCACTTACTTAAGAAGAAAATAGTCATGCAAATTATCCGTCAAACCATGGCTAATCACCTGGTTCACCTTATTCGCCAAACCGCTTTCTTTCGTTGAATCAAAGACAAACAGGCGATACACATCAGACAAGGCCAGTGCAGCGGGATTCATCACTAAAATCCAGCGCTCTTTGCCGGCATTAGTTTTTTTCCACCATACGCTCTTGGACGTTTTTTCTGTAGTCAGCGACGCATCGGAAACGACTCGCGCAACCCAACCGGTCTCCAGCATTTTTTCTAACAAGCCTTCAATTTCATCGAGGCCAAATCGCGTCTGAATACGAATACTCGCCACATCAACTACTGCATCGGCGTTGGCATTGCGCGCATTGACGAGCACTCGTAATACGGCAATCGCATCTTCAAAGGCACTGCCCGGTGTTGGTACATGCCACCAGCGCTCAAACTTCACGATAGGTAGGGCCGAGCTAATGACTGCGCCAAACAAAATAATCACCCAAGACAAATAAACCCAAATCAGAAAAATAGGTACCGCCGCTAACGCGCCGTAAATAACTGTATAGGTCGGAAACTGTTTGATAAAAATCGCAAAGAGGCGCTTTGCAATTTCAAAAGAAAGCGCGGCAAAAAATCCCCCCCATACCGCATCAAGCCAATCAACCGAACAATTTGGTACCGCCATATACAACAAGGCAAATGCACCAGTAGTAAATGCGACCGAAATCAAAGTGTAAAAAAACACGCCAATAAAAGGCACGGCAGTAACGACACCATTGGTCGCTGTAAATAAATACGAAGTAGTGCTCATCGATACGCCAATCAACAAGGGCCCTAAAGTAACGATAGCCCAATACACCAAAATTCTTTGCAGTAAGGGCCTTTTGCGTTTGACTTTCCATATTTCATTAAAAGTCTTATCTATCATTGCCATGGTCATGACAGCTGTCAGAATCAAAGCGACACCACCAACTGCAGACAGTCGCGTTGCCTTGGTGGCGAACTGAGTCAGGTAACCAAGTATGGTGTTCGATATTCCTTTCGGCATCAGATTTTGAATAAAATAGGCTTCCAAGGAAACCTTAAAATTATCAAACAAGGGAAACGCTGTCATAATCGCCAACGCGATGGTGAGTATCGGCACCAACGCCAACACTGTTGTAAAGGTGAGACTTCCGGCCACTTCAGGCACGCGTACTTCTTGCAAGCGCTTACTTGCGAAGCTAAATAAATTACGAAGTTTTGGCCAGCTTATTCCACGCATATCACTCACTCAATTCCTAATTGATGCATTAAATTAGGACTTACGCAAAACCGTCCCAGCTAGGCGTGCCGACGAAGACAGTGCTTGAGCACGGCGAGGCGGCGACAACGACGCTGGGGCGATTTTGTGTAAGTCCTAAACTACAAAATCTTTCTATTTTACCTAGAGTTGAGATGTTTTTCGATTTCGTTTTGATTTGTTTTGAATTCGTTTTAAGGTGCAAGAACAACAACTCCATGGCAAAGCCCCCTATAATACGCAGCATGAACAAGCAAACTACCACCCTCCTCGTCCTATATTACTCACGCCATGGCAGCACAAGGTGCCTGGCAGAATACATTGCGCAAGGCGTCGAAAGCGTTGCCGGTTGTGATGCCAGACTGCGCACCGTGCCTACAGTGTCCAGCGTGACTGAAGCGACCGAATCTGACATTCCCAAAGACGGCGCACCTTATGTTGAGCTCGCTGACCTCCAAGAGTGTGATGGCCTTGCCTTAGGCTCACCCACTCGCTTTGGCAATATGGCTGCTGCGATGAAATATTTTTGGGATGGCACCGCAACCGACTGGCTATCTGGCACACTCAGTGGCAAACCAGCCTGCGTATTTACCTCGACAGGTAGCTTGCATGGCGGGCAGGAATCCACCTTACTTTCGATGATGCTGCCACTACTTCATCATGGCATGCTGCTGCTTGGCATTCCGTTTACAAACCCCGAACTCATGACCACCGCCAGCGGTGGCTCGCCTTATGGTGCAAGCCATTGGGCTGGCGTGGATGGCAATACACCTATCTCAGACGATAGCCGTAAACTGGCGATTGCACTGGGCCGTCGCTTGGCAGAATCCGCCGTTTTACTCAAAAAAAATAATGTCTGACACTACGAAAAACCCGTATCACATCTTAGCAAGCATCAGCTTAATCGCTCTGATTATTCTGCTGATTTTATGGGAAATAGTGTTAGTTCCTTTACGTCCAAATGGATCTTGGATGGTACTCAAAGTGATCCCGCTGTTATTTCCTTTGCGCGGCATTCTGATGCGTCAAAATTACACTATGCAATGGGCATCTATGATGATTTTGCTGTATTTCACTGAGGGCGTGGTAAGAGCTAGCAGTGATATTTCAGGTTTATCAAGAGCTCTCGCCGGTTTAGAAATTCTCTTTTCTGTTGGCTTCTTTTTGGGTGCAATTTTATACCTTCGTCCATTCAAAAAAGTAGCGAAAGAACTCAAGAAAAAAACTGCTAACGAGCAAACATAAAAATATGAATCAATTTTTGATTCTTTGCAAGCAAGCGATAGGCGCGGAGTTTGTGTTAACGGATGAAGTTGACACCTTGCCCTTTGTGACTGACTGGCGGCAACGCGCAGTCGGAAAAACATTGGCTGTTTTAAAACCAGGTTCAAGTAATGAAGTCGCTCAATTGGTTAAATTGTGCGTGCAATTTTCAATTAGCATCGTGCCACAAGGCGGCAATACTGGCCTCGTGCTAGGGAGCATTCCCGATCAAAGCGGCAAGGCAGTCGTACTCTCATTGAAACGATTGAATCGCATCAGAAACCTTGATACCGCCAACAACACGATGACGGTAGATGCGGGCTGTCTTTTGGCGCATGTACAAGCAGCGGCACAGCAACTTGATCGGCTGTTCCCACTCTCTTTAGCTTCAGAAGGCAGCTGCACAATCGGCGGCAATCTCTCTACCAATGCCGGCGGTACGGCGGTACTGCGCTATGGCAATGCCCGCGAACTTTGTCTGGGGTTAGAAGTCGTTACCGCTGATGGTGAAATTTGGGACGGCCTACGCGCACTCAGAAAAGATAATACCGGCTACGACTTACGTGATTTATTCATCGGTGCTGAAGGCACATTAGGCGTCATCACCGCTGCCGTCATCAAGTTATTCCCACAACCAAAATCACAACTCACTGCATTCGCTGCACTAAAAAATCCAGAAGCGGCGATTGCCTTACTTGCCCTGGCAAGAGAACATTGTGGCGCGATGCTGACTGGCTTTGAGTTGATGTCTGACTATTGCCTCCAACTAGTCAAGAAACATTTCCCACAATCGCCAGTGATTTTCTCAAGCGAATATCCGCAATATGTTTTATTGGAATTGTCAGGACACGATACCGAGGCAAGCACCGCAGAGACACTCGAAAAATTGTTTGCGCTTGCGATCGAACGTGGCATTGTTCTAGATGTAGTAGTAGCAAATTCACTCGCCCAGTCTCAATCAATATGGCAAGTTCGTGAAAACATATCGGCGGCACAAGCGGCTGAAGGCAAAAATATTAAACATGATATTTCGCTTCCGGCATCTCATATCGCCGCCTTCATTTCTGAAACAGATGCGCTGCTAAGCCAAGCATATCCGCACTGCCGCACCGTCACGTTTGGCCATCTTGGCGATGGCAATTTGCACTACAACGTCTCTGCACCAGAAAATACTAAAGATACAGTTTTCATTTTAGAGCAGGGCAAAATCAATCAACTTGTGCATGATAATGTCCACCGCCACAATGGATCTATATCTGCCGAGCATGGCTTGGGCGCGCTAAAGAAAGAAGAAATTCTTCGTTATAAATCGCCCCTCGAAATCCAAATGATGCGCTCTATAAAAAATGCTTTAGATCCACAACAAATTATGAATCCTGGCAAAGTCATCTAAAACAAAAATGAAAAATTCCATTTCTACGCATTCAATCAAACTCGCCATTAGCTTCATGGCTTTTTGCGTTTGCAACACAAGCGCAATAGCATTCGCAGAAACCTACAAATGCACAATCAATGGTGCGACCACCTTCAGCCAATCTCCATGCGCAAATGGTACGTCGACCCCCGCCAACATCCCTACCGGAGAGGTAGCCGCAGCAGATTATCACGATGCGTTAAAGAGAAATGAAAAGGATGCCGTTGCGTTAAAAAAATTGGAGGACGCCAGGCATAAAGACGAACTCCAGCGCGAAAAAGAAATGAAATCCCTTGCTGCAAAAAATGCGCAGGCTGAGCACAAATGTGCAGCGCTACGCGCAAATGAAAAATGGGCCAAAGAAGATCTGGCGAACGCCACGATGAAGACAGAAAAGAAAGCTCGCATAAAATTAAACAGAGCAAGTGAAAAGACAGCTCTTTCATGCAAAACAAATTAACCAGGCAAACGCTACGGCTCTGATTAAAACCATTCAATTACCTTAACGCTAGCGCCAGCACTACCTCATTCGACAAATCTGCCGAATAAGTTAAATTAAAATCACGCCACGCTGTCGAAAATAGTCGCGCTACAGCTGATCCGGGATGACTACAATCCCGGCAGAAAACCCGCGCGACCAGAATTAATCTTCGTCACCACATAAAAATCACACCTCATTTCACAATGCGAAAAATCAAATTCGTATTGTGATATGCAACCGCAAAATAAATTAGAAAAATCATTCCATTTTTCCGAAAAGTAATTTCACATTACAAAAATATATATGTAAGTCATTGAAATTAAATAATTTAATTTAAGTTATATGTCTTATATAAGACATTGTTGTACTGCAAAAAAACGTCTATTATTCTTCCATGCAGTTCGATTCGATTTTTTCACCGTTTTTCGCACCAGAGTAATTTTAAGTATCAATACTCAATGCGATTTTCTCAATCATGCTTTATTTTTAGGAGAACCCTATGTCACTGTATCAAGACGACATCAAAGCCATTGCAGGCCTTAAAGACAAACAAGGTAGTGCTTGGAACGCGATTAATCCTGAGTCCGCTGCACGTATGCGCGCCCAGAACAAATTTAAAACTGGTCTGGATATTGCCAAGTACACCGCCAAAATCATGCGTAATGACATGGCAGCCTACGATGCTGACTCATCCAAATACACGCAGTCTTTGGGTTGCTGGCACGGCTTTATCGGCCAACAGAAGATGATTTCTATCAAGAAGCACTTCAACAGTACCGAACGTCGTTATTTGTACTTGTCTGGCTGGATGGTTGCCGCGCTACGCTCAGAGTTCGGCCCGCTGCCAGATCAATCCATGCACGAAAAAACTGCAGTTACTGCGCTGATAAAAGAACTCTATACTTTCTTGCGTCAAGCTGATGCGCGTGAATTGGGCGGCTTATTCCGTCAACTCGACGGTGCTCAAGGTGCAGCCAAACAACCCATTCAAGACAAAATCGATAACCACGTCACGCACGTCGTGCCTATTATTGCGGACATCGATGCTGGCTTCGGCAATGCTGAAGCGACTTACCTGCTGGCTAAACAGTTCATCGAAGCGGGTGCATGTTGCATCCAGATCGAAAACCAAGTTTCTGATGAAAAGCAATGCGGTCATCAAGACGGCAAAGTGACTGTTCCTCACGAAGATTTCCTCGCCAAGATCCGCGCGATTCGTTACGCGTTCTTGGAACTGGGTGTCGACGACGGCATTATCGTTGCGCGGACCGACTCCCTGGGTGCTGGCCTCACCAAGCAAATCGCGGTTACAAGTGAGCCTGGCGATTTGGGAGATCAATACAACTCCTTCCTCGACGTTGAAGAAGTGTCGACAGAATCCATGGGCAACGGTGACGTCGTCATCAAGCGCGATGGCAAGCTGTTGCGCCCTAAGCGTTTGCCCAGCAATTTATTCCAGTTCCGCGCTGGCACAGGTGAGGAGCGTTGCGTATTGGATTGCATTACATCGTTGCAAAACGGAGCAGATCTGTTGTGGATCGAAACTGAGAAACCACATATCTCTCAAATCGGAGGTATGGTCAGCGCGATTCGTAAAGTAATACCAAATGCTAAGCTGGTGTACAACAACAGTCCATCATTTAACTGGACACTGAACTTCCGTCAGCAGATTTTTGACATCATGAAGGGCGAAGGAAAAGACGTTACTGCTTATGATCGTGCTGCTTTGATGAATGTTGAATATGACTCAACTGAATTGGCGATTGCTGCCGATGAAAAGATCCGCACTTTCCAAGCTGATTCAGCCCGCGAAGCCGGTATTTTCCATCACTTGATTACTTTGCCTACTTACCACACAGCTGCTTTGTCTACCGACAACCTGGCCAAAGAATACT
>JANYFV010000355.1 GCA_025359635.1 Undibacterium sp.
GCTGATGGATTATCAGCGGCAACGACCGAATTACAAGCTGATTTATCAACGGTGAGTCGCTACGTAAAGGAATTGGAAGACAAAGTTGGCGCACGACTATGTAACCGCGGCCGCTCTGGTTTTTCACTGACAGCACAAGGAATCTTGGTCCACAATGCGGCGCAAGAATTATTTACGGCATTAAAATCATTCAAGGACAATATCAACACACTTCATTCAGATCCGGTGGGCCACCTACACTTGGCAGTGATGGATGCATTGATTTCTGATCCCCAGTTTTGTCTCTCAGAAGCGCTCAGAAGCTACAAAGAAAAGGCCCCCCGAGTACAGGTAAGGCTTACCGTTGCCCGTCCTAACGAAATCGAACGCATGGTTTTAAATGGTGACCTGGATCTGGGTGTTGTGGCCACAAGAGAGAGAATTATTGGCCTCAGTTATCACCATCTCTACATGGAAAAGAGCAGCCTTTACTGCTCTGAAAAACATCCTTTTTATGCAAAACATGATGACGAGATCGATCTGGCAGAAGCCAGTAAGCTTGAATTGATTGAAGATCCGTACACAGAAAGTTTGCCTCTGCGTGGATTCTCCGGTGTCTTTAGAAAAGCGGCGACCGCCGATAGCATAGAAGCAGTGGCGCTTCTGATCAAGACCGGTAACTACGTAGGTTTTTTGCCGGAACACTATGCAGAAGCCATTGCCCCATTTACTCATTTTCGAAAAATACGACCTGACTTTTTTAGCTACGAACAAGGAATAGAGCTAGTCCTAAGAAGCGGGCCGGTAACACCTTTTGTACGAGAACTACTGCGCGAACTCAATATTTTTGCAGGGAAATGAAAAAGTAAGGCGATCGTTACAGTAGCTTTGAAAGAACTCGCGCCGCCTTTCAATTGTTGAAAAGCGGCGACCGCGCTTGCATCATATCAATGCGTCTATCAATCAATAATTCAAACTGTGTAAAACGTCCAGGTAGCGCGATCTCGATCTGCGAGTCACTAACGCCAATAAGCAAAAAATTGAGCTCATCAAGATAGTGCCATCACTGAGCATCAGACCCTACAGCGTGGCGCTGATTTCGTCACCGTACTTTGCTCAATCCAGTATTTTGTATGCGGTCTTCTTTTGTCCAGGCGCTCCACTTAAGCCATACAAGCAGCTAATATTCCCACGACCATGAATACAACAGCGGTGCTCAATGCGATGAGCAGGCCGGACCTTTTTTCGCGCACTTCCTGAACAAAAAGAAATAAAAATTATACACAGGGCCATCGCTTGCACGTTGAATCAACTGAACTTGTATTTTCTGTCATTCCACATGCGAGGAATCTGCCCTAAGATCATCTACTGCAATTCGAATTTGGTCAAAATAAACCGGAGAAATAGACACCATGAAAATCAAAAAAACACCGATCGCTCTCGCTGTATCCATTGCACTTTTCGCGCAATACACACCCGCATGGGCGGCCGATCAAGCAACTGCAAACACGTCTGAAACAAACGATGCGGCAAAAAATGCCAAACTGGTGGCGAAGGAAGACGCGATCGCCACCGTCATTGTCACTTCATCTAAACGCGCAGAGCAATCCTACAAAGTTCCGTATAACGTCAGCGCAATTTCAGAAGAAACCTTGCGTCGTGAGAACATCACGGATGCAAAAAAACTTATTGCCGATAACGTCAGCATCAATGCCCCTGGCAACAGTGCACGTTTTACCGATTCTGTCACTGTACGCGGCCTCAATGTCTCAGCCGTAGACGGCAATAATATCGAACAGTTTGTGCGTAGTACGCTTGCCTATTATCTCGATGACACCGCGTTACCTTTCATCGGATATCGTATCAAGGACATTGCGCGGGTTGAAACTTTACTCGGACCTCAGGGCACGCTGTATGGCAGCGGCAGCTTAGGCGGCACGGTGCGTTACATTACCAATCAGCCAAAACTTGGCAAGACCGAGGGACGCATTAATACCGGCGTCTATCAGACCAAAAATGGTGGCTTGAGCAACGATACTGATGTTGTCTTCAATTTGCCGTTAGGTGACAAATTTGCTCTACGTGGTTCACTGGCACGTCTCGACGAAAAAGGCTACACCGATCGCATCTCTAATCCGCCATGGAATACAAATAATGGCGCAGGTACCTGGAGCAGCAAGCCAAATTCAAGCAAAAATGTATATGAAGATGATGACTGGCAAAAAGTCAATGGCGGCCGTGTTTCTTTGCTTTGGAAAATCACTGATGATTTATCCCTGACTGCCGCACACACCCAGCAAAACCAATTGGCGCACGGTACCAGCGGTGCCAGCCTAATGCCATTAGGAATCGCCAATGCCAGTACCGATGCCGAAAAACTCGCCGTTTGGAACTATGATCGTTATGGCGAAAAATGCGGTCCAAAAGGTGTCGACGAGTGCCCACTTTATAAAGATGCTTTCAAAACGCCATATGCTGTGAATGATCACAGTTTATTGTCGCGATATGAGGAATTCTCTGACCGAAAATTCAAGCTTGATTCGCTGGATCTGGATTGGAGCCTAGGTTTCGCAAAATTACATTCGTCCACTTCACAATTTGAAGACAAGCGTAGCGGTCAGGCCGATTACACCGACAAAGGGCATATCTATTACTATTTGCTGGGTGATTCTGGTGCCAAAATTAATAGCGGCCGTTCGGCCTACATGACGTTCAATAACACTTATAAGGGTTTTAGTAACGAGACGCGCCTTACCTCGACAGGCGATGGCCCACTCAGCTGGATCGCGGGTCTGATGTACACCAAGACTGAAACGAGTTTAAAATTTTCTGAAATGATGGAAGGACTAGACGCCTATAACGACATCAATCGCACTCAAAAAGGTGGGAAAATTGACGAAGGTTACGGCGAAGATCTGTCCTCAAAATACGCAGAAACTGCCGTCTTTGGTGAGCTCGCCTACAAGGCCACTGACAAATGGCTCGTTACAGTTGGTGGTCGGGTATTTAAGTATGACGACACGGCACGTGCTTACATCAAAGATTTTACCTATGACCTGGTCGATAGCGACACGACCAACCGCACTAGCGCCAGCGGTAAGGCCTACTTTAAAGTGAATACATCATATCAGCTCAGCGACAGTCTCTTGAGTTACGCCACAATATCGCAAGGATATCGCCGTGGCGGAGTGAATGGCTTCCGCGACTATGGCGCAAATAAAATCACCAAAGTTGGCAATGAATACGCGCCCGATTCAACCTTGAATAAAGAACTGGGATTGAAAGGTTATTTGTTTGGTCGCCTGTTGTATATCGAATCGGACGTCTATCGGATAGACTGGAAAAACGTGCAAACGTATCGCAGCCAAGATGTGGAAAATGGCTTCCCAATTAATGGCACCACCAACGGCCCACACGCGCACACACAAGGATTTGAATTCACTAGCCGTTTCAGGCTGAGTGCAAACTGGGCAGTGAATTATGCGGCAGCGACCAACACTGGCCAGTTTGATGAGACCAAGACCCATTGCCTATATCAAAATACCAGCGGCACCGGTTGCAGAACCTGGTACGCAGGTGACAAATTGGGCGGTGACGCAAAGTGGAAACAAAGCTTTGGTCTACGTTACAGCACCGAACTTGACAATGGAATGTATATCTCTTCAGGGATCAGCGGGCGGCGTGTAGGTGAAGTATCAACCAATCGCGACACCAACGGCGTTCGTGCAACGACCTTTCCGGCCTATTCGCTCTTTAACGCCAATGCAACGATTAGCAAAGACGACTGGGAACTCGGCTTTTGGATTAGCAATCTGGCCAACAGCAACGCGCAGGTTTCTTCGCAACCTATTGGCATCACAGGTGCTCGCCCGATCAATGCGCAACCACGCACTGTCGGCATGAATCTGTCATATCAGTTCAAATAAGTTTTTTCGTATAAATTCTTACGCCAAAAGTGGACTGTACAGATCAGACGCTGTCGATGCGCAAGCTTGCACAACGCGCATCGACAGCGTCAATCAGGTCATAAAAGGAGTACATCAAAGTAATTTTTTGGAGATACCGTCTGCCATAAAGTGATGGTAAAAAGCAGGACAAGGTCGATGCGCGGGGTGAGATATCGTGCAAGGACAATATGAGCCTGCAATTAATAATTGGAGTAGACAATGTCAGTGATTAAATTATTAGGTGGCGCAGCATTTGGCCTAGCCCTTAGCCTAGCATCCATGAGTGCTCATGCGCTCTGTCCCGACGGCTCAAGCTTTGATAGTACGCTCAGTACCTGCGTCACCAGCACCGATGCTTTTGGTCCTTTCACCAATCAGATGGTGAGCAATTGCCAAAATGCAGGGGCTGGCAATTCTTGTACCGCAACCTACCCGTACCTGGTCAAGGGGCACACTATCAACATAGCACGTTGGTCACGCACGTTTACGGCCAACTTGCGTGGTTCAGCAAGTTGCCCGATTGGGTCGGTACGCTCTGGCACCTACGGCAACAACTGCTATGAGCAAAGCACCACTGGCTCGAATAACGTCTACAGTAATTTTAGTGCCGACGAGGTGAGCAAATGTGAATCACTCAGCGGAGGATCTGCGTGTTACAGCAATCGCTGGTCGGCAGATTTTTATCTCAAGGTCGCCGCCGCGGCCGTCCCCCCCAACACAACCATTACCAACAAATATGGTGCGTGGCTTTTTTATGTCGACGGTTTAGGTAAAACGCATACCCAGCTCGCCGACCAATTAAAGGCACAAGGCGTCAAGCGGATATTCATCAAGATCGCCGATGGCTCTTCAGCATGTTCTTTGTTTCCAGATGCCTGCTTGAAGAGTACGACAGACATCTATCGTGCACGCGGTATCGAACCGTGGGCTTGGGCCTACAATCGTCCAAATAACAATGTAGCGCAAGCGGATGCTTTGTTTCAGGCGGCCAAATTCGGCTATGTTGGTTTTGTGACCGATATAGAAATCGAATTCGACGGCCAAACGACTGCGCTCGATTCATTATTTCAAGCATTCCAAACAGCACGCACCAATGCCAAAACGTCCGGCTATATCAGTGGGGCCGCGAGCAGTTTCCCTATCGGTGTGACCTCATGGGGCAACCCAAAAGACCACGGTATGCGCGTTGACATTATGGATCAATATGTCGATTTCCATATGCCGCAAACTTATGTCGAAGTATGGGGAAGTACCTACATGGCCGATCCAAAAAAATGGATAGAAACCACTAACTGTGAATACCGCAACCTAGGCGTGATCAAACCCATCTGGAATATTGTTTCTAGCGAAACGGGTGCTATCACCGGCGCACAACTCGATACATTTATGACCGCCGCTGGCCCAAACACATCTATCTGGCGCGTACCTGGCGGCGGCACACCAACAACGATCTGGAATCAGTGGGCGCAAATTAAATGGGATCGTTCCACATTTATCGAAGCACAATGTGGTACCGGCAATAACTTATTGACCAACTACTTAACACCAGTCAGTACACCAGTACCTAGTCCTACGGTGCCATATTGGTCGCAATTAAGTAACGCTGTCGACCCTTACGGCACATGTAGCGATACTTCTATGGCCATGGTCACAGACTATTACGGCATCACCAATCCGGCATCACTTCCCGGCGGTTATACCCGTACACCAGACTATCTGATCAACCGGTTTGGCAAGCGCCAGACGGTGGCAACTTTAGCGGATATTTTTAATACCATGGCAGTCGAAAAAGGCAGTGCATGGCGCGATAACGGCACTACTGCCGGCACACTTGCCACACTTCAGGCGCGTGCCAGCCAAGGCAAACCGAGCATCGTCCATGGTTGGTTCACCAATTCTGGTCATATCATGGTTGTCACGGGTTATGACGGAGTTAACTACATCGTCAATGACCCTTACGGAAAATGGCTATTGGTCACAGGAAGTTACGACACCACGACCTCAGGCAAAGGACAGAAATATCCCAAGGCCGCGTTTGAAAAAGCCATCAATGACAACGGGCTCGGCAACGATTTATGGTTGCATGTGTTTGAATAACGGGTGAATGTTTTGCTCAGATGAATGCAATTCACCTGAGCAAAACAAACGCCCTTGACCTGAAAGGAAGTGAGACTTGCGAGTAAAATTAAACACCATCGTTAAAAGCATTACCAAAGGTTATAGACTGACGACGAGCATTCATTTGCGGGAAGCGTATGCAAGGGCTAATGTAGAGCAAAGCAAGATCCAACTTGGAGATCCACCCTAATGCTAACAACCGAAACTCCGAGTGCTCATCATACTGAACTCGATTTGTATCCTATACACCAGCTTATTGAAGTGCTGATCGATGACCAGTTGACGGCAATCGATGCGGTACGCGCGGCCGCCACACAAATTAGCGCTGCCGTCATGCAAGCACTACCGCGCATCATGGAAGGTGGCCGTTTAATTTATGTCGGCGCTGGCACATCTGGTCGCTTAGGTGTACTCGATAGTGTGGAACTGTTCCCCACATTTTCATGGCCGAACAACCGCGCTATCGGCCTACTTGCCGGTGGGCATCCTGCCATGTTTACCGCGATTGAAGGAGCAGAAGATGATGTCACGCAAGGTGCCGCAGACTTGTTCGCGTTGACGGTACAAAAAAACGATGTTGTCTTATTGCTGGCAGCATCAGGCGCCACGCCTTATGTGATGGGGGCATTGGAGACCGCGCGCGCTTGTGGTGCGTTGACGATTGGCTTCGCGAATAATGTCGATGCTCCAGTAACGATAAAGGCAGATGTCGGCATTACTTTAGATACCGGCAATGAAATTATCTCAGGTAGCACACGGTTAAAAGCCGGCACCTCGCAAAAAATCGCATTAAATACTTTTTCCAGTGCCCTCATGATCAAACTCAATAAGGTCTACGGCAACTTGATGGTCGATCTAAAGCCGACCAATGCCAAGCTTTTGCGCAGAGCGATTAGCCTGACCATGTTTGCCACCGGCTGCGACGAAGCCAGCGCCATTACGACTTTGGAACAATGCGACCAGCACGTCAAGACCGCGGTAGTGGCATTGCTCAACCAATCCAGCGTCGCCAATGCGCAAGAGCGCCTTGCCCACAGCAACGGTAGTGTCCGGCAAGCTTTAAACCAGAACGCGTGAAGAAACCAAAAACACGTTTCACGGCCTGCGGTAAAATAAACCACCAATTTTAGATAGGCCACGTATGCGATTACGTCACATTGAAGTATTTCACGCCATCATGCAGGCCGGCACAATTAGCGGCGCAGCCCAACTACTGAGCATTTCACAACCTGCGGCGACTAAAGTTTTGCAACACTGTGAAATGCGTCTTGGATTAACGCTGTTTGAACGTATCAAAGGGAAGTTACATCCAACCCCTGAAGCACGCAAATTATTTGTTGAAGTCGACAAACTCAACCGAGATTTGCAGGCGGTGCGCAGGCTAGCAAGCAACCTTAAAAATAATCCTGATGAGGCAGTAAGACTGGCATCAACGCCAACACTATCGATGACCGTAATACCGGCAGCGCTGGCGGCATGGCGTAGCAAATTCCCTAAGGTGCATTGCACGCTCGCCTCGCAACACACCAGCGAGATCGTCAATGCTCTACTGCTTGGCGATGTCGATTTTGCGGTTTCTCTGTACGACCCAAGTCACCCGAATATCGCATCAGAATCTTTGACGCAAGGAAAAATGACCGCCATCGCACCGATCGGCACCTGGACGAAAAAATTGAACAATGTACCTTTACCGGTCGTTGAATTACCCAAAAATCTGATTGCGCTTGATCTCGACGATCATCTGGCAAGTCGCGTGATGGATGCCTGTGACGAACAAGGTCTGCAATTTAACACGCACACCGTGGTCCAGACCTATCTTCTGGCTCGCACTTTAGTCGAACACGGTGCGGGAACGGCAATCATCGATCCGTTCACCGCTGCTACTGCCGATCACGCGAAGGTGCAATGTCGCTCTTTACTGCCAGTAGTACCGGTTGATTTATATCTGCTGACCATGAAGTCAGTGCCTTTATCTCGTTCAGCGCTGGCGTTTGTCAAATGCGTACGCGAAGCCGCTGCGGAATGCATTTCCAAAACGGCAGACGAGTAAAATTGCTGGCCAACCTAGTGGTTAATTTCTCGGTGCAAAGCGGTTAATATTTTCTCCTCCCATGGACTAAGGCTGGAATATTCGCCATATGTCGTTTCAGAATCAGCCGACAAACCACCTATCGCGTAAATCAGACCGTTACGTGTTTTAGGATCAAAGAAAAAGCCGGAATTTAATCCGTACGCTTCGCCCAGATGACCAAAACCACTAAATTTTGGTGCAACGTTCACCAATCGATCACCATAATGCGGCGCACTCACATCGGTAAAATGTTGAAACCCCAAGCTCCAGGATAAAAATATTCCTTTATCAGTATCCCCATTTTTCCGCTTTTCATCATACCGCCATTGCTCACTGAGTAGCGTTTTAATACTTGCGGCTTGAAGCACTCGCACTCCATCCAATTG
Source organism: Undibacterium sp. (assembly GCA_025359635.1). Classification (GTDB taxonomy): domain Bacteria; phylum Pseudomonadota; class Gammaproteobacteria; order Burkholderiales; family Burkholderiaceae_D; genus Undibacterium. The sequence goes on from JANYFV010000355.1 coordinate 8,502, forward strand.
GCCTTGATTCATCAACATTTGCATTAATCTGCCCAAGCCATGAACGCTAATCCGCAATCCGCCTTGTGGACTAAATAGCGTGGCGTTTGAGCCTAGGACATAATTCTCTAAACCGGCACGCTTAACCACTGATTTAGTATGGTAGTCATCGACCTGAACTATCCAAGGACCCGCGCTATTCCAAACGGTATCGTTTTCTTTTTTCTTGCGATAAAGCACAGCTACATTCGACAATTCTTCTGGACTAAGTTCTTCGGGATTATATCCACCGGCAATATGCAACGGCCGCAACAAACGGTCGCGCATAAAATGATCGAAGCGCTGCCCACTTGCTGCCTCCATCACGCAGCCGATCATTCCCCAGTTGAAATTAACGTAATTGAAGAATTTCCCTGGCGCCTTGTTCGTATCGTCACTTGGTTTTGCCCATTGCGAACCGTCTCCGTAATTGGCCGCGCCAGGAACCAGAAAGCTCTGCATTGTGACGCCGATAGGGAAATTGTAGTCCGCATCATCACGCAAAGATGAGGTATGACTCATCAACATCCGAGTGGTAATAACATCATCGGGAAAGTTAGGATTTCTCACTTTAAAACCGAGATAGTGACTGATATCAACATCAAGATCGAGCTTTCCTTGTTCCACTAAAATCATCGCACCCACGGTAGCGACCATTTTAGATACTGAAGCGATGCGGTAAAGTGTATTTGTATCAGCCTGTATATCTTTTACGGAGTCTGCGGCATTGATATAGCGCCGGCCAAATTGGCGCTCATAGATTATTTTTCCATCCTTGATGGCGAGCACGGAAAGGCTGGCCAAAGCCTGAGTCGGATGCGCTACGATGGCCGCTAATGACTGATCTGTATTCAACATATTGTTTGCCTGTTTCCCTTTGGCAGATTGCGGAGCGGATTGTGCTGTACCGTGCAACAAAAACGCACATATAAAAATAGATAAATATGTTTTCAAAATAAGCCTTTGATCTGTTAATCGATACGTAAATAGGTTTGACGCACAACATCTGGGTCGCCAAAATTGAAATGCCACCACTCACTATTAATTCCGCGAAATCCGCCACCAAACATGGCCTGCCGTAAAATTTGGCGATTGTCGAATTGCTCTTGCGTGAGACTACCATCAGCCAAAAATTGCGCCTCTTGCTTGGGATGGGATTTCTCGACTAAAGCGTCAAAGGCAGTTCCCATATCCAACTCCTTACCTGCTTCATCGAGAACAGTGACATCAACTGCCATACCAAATGAATGGATGGAACCCCGCGCCGGATCAGCGATATAGGCACGTAAGCTAGTACCTTCCAGGTGCCGCCACAACATCTCCTGGATACGATGAGGACGCAAGGCATCCAACACCACCAATTTGTAATCTGGATGATTGGCGCGCAAGATGTCCACCGATTTTTTCAATGCCGTGGCTGCTTCAGCATGCAGCCAGCGACAATCGAGCGCCCCATACAAATCGCGGCCAACAAAATTATCAGCGCCGACGTAGCGCAGGTCAATGACGATGCCTTCAACATCATCCAATCGTCTAAAATCCGGGTGACTCACCATCAACTCACACAGCATCAGCGTTTCTCCTCTAGCATTATTGATCCAGTTATGTTGTCAGGATATGGTGAGCGCTTTCGACCCACAAATGAAACTTTTCGTATCCACTATAACTTCAAGATATAGTCATGTGACGCGATATCTAACCTAACCAAAACAATAAAACGAACATTACTTTTCAAGTCGATCATTGCGTCTAGCCAAGTAAAACCATTCTTCATTCCCCATAGCATTTGCATCAGGAAAAATAATTCGCCCATCCATTTCAGCCAATACAGGTGTGCCGTCATGGCGTGTGCCGATCAAACAGCCCTGCTTGATTTCATCAAAGCTTGCCCAATCACGACAAAATTGATCATTTTCATGATGTTTATCAACGACTTCATAAATGCGCAACACTTCCATTTTGGTCGCACCGTTCTCGATACTTCCATCAATGACATTCAATAATCGCAAGGTATTCAATATTGCTTGATACGCCACATCTTTAGCCATAGGATCATCGTGCTGCCCACATTCGAGAGTAAGCGCATAGCCACCAACCGAACGCATGTATTCTGTGGTCCCCATGCCAAACTCGCGATCAGAAATAGGGGATTGCCGACGCAAGACACCTCTGGCATAGGTACTCAGCCATCCATCAACAAATCGATTTACCCCAAGACATTGCGCCAAGACCTCTTCTTCATGAGCGAACTGAAACGGCTCTACCTGGGCATCGTTATTCTCAGGACCGACCATCACAAATGCCTGGCCAGCACCACGAAATGAATGCAGATCTAACAGAACTTGATGTTGCTGCATTAAAGGGCAAAGCCAATTGGCGACATGATCTTCAAACTCTTTCGGATCCTCGGTAGGGCGAAGCCGGCGGTTGAGATTACGGTCTCCAATGCGTTGTTTCTTTTGGTAAGCCAGCGTATTTGTGACGGGAACAAACGTGACCACCCCACTTTTCAAGGTGAGCACACCAGCATCAATGTCGTTTATCACACGTAGGATTGCATGCGTTCCGCAGATCTCGTTGCCGTGCACCGCACCGGTGATCAATACGCGCAAGCCGGCTTGAGGCGAACGATAAGTGCTACTCTTAAAACTTAGTGAATTGAAAAGAACAGAATCAGAATTAAGGGACATACTTGACCTCGGTTGATAAGCACATCAGGACGCAATTTGCACGGCTACTCTTGCTACTCTTGCCACTATTAATTCATCCACAAAACAGGCTAGATAGTTTTTAGCCCAGTCATTTTTTCGTTGAAAACCATCGATTGCTCGTTTTTGACTGATCGCATTTTGCTAGAAAATACCATCAGGCACGAGTGAAATTTTGCCTGCAATCTATACATCCAGGTTATGGCCTCGGCGTTTTTATTCATTATTATCTGACGTAGTTAAATAATAAACTACAACTCGTTTTTTGTTCTTGTGCAACCGCAGCGCAGAATAGTTCGTGCAAAAATTAATTCACAGATTCCCTGCACCTACCGCTCCCTCAAACAGACACTATTACAAAGGACATGAGTCGACAGTTTGGATTATATTTTGGACAGCAAGATCAGTTTGATATCAACAAGGAGTTATGCCAATGAGATTTTTCACTGATGCCCAAGTGGCCGAAGTATTTACTATGCCTGAAGCGATCGAGGCTATGCGTAGCGCATTTACACAATTCGGCCATGGCGAGGGTGCTGTTTTGGCCAGGGGGCGTGCCAATGCGGAAATAAATGGAAAAACTTCGACTATTAGTGCCATGGGCGCAGCCCTGCCTGGGTCAGACGTATTGGGTACAAAAGTGTACTCAACTGTCGCTGGCAACTTTCATTTCATCATCAACTTGTTTTCAGCAAGCACGGGTAAGCTCACCGCAATTTTCGAAGCAAATGAGTTAACCCGATTGCGCACTGCCGCAGCGACCGCTCTGGCCACAGAAAAATTGACCCGTAAAGATGCCCGCATATTTGCCATTTTTGGTAGTGGTACGCAAGCAAAGGCGCACGTAGATGCACTTTTACTCGTGCACAATTTTGATCAAATTTTGGTGTGCGCGCGCAGCCACGCAGAAGAATTTTCGGCCTGGATTGAAGCGAAATATAAGGTAAATGCAAGGAGCGTCGACGCCTCAACTGCAGCCTCTAATGCCGATGTTATTGTCACTTGCACGCGTGCAAGTGAACCACTATTTGACGGTAATTTAGTTCGGCCTGGAAGCTTTATCGCAGCAGTCGGATCTAGTAAGCCTACCGCGCGTGAATTGGATGATAAATTACTGGCTCGAGCCTCTACCATTTTTGTTGAATGGATTCCTGCCGCAAAAGCGGAAGCAGGAGAATTTGTGCGTGCCGCTGCAGGCATTATCTCTGAAGAAAAAGTCAAGGAGTTAGGGCAATTTATTGCGCAAGCGAGCCCTCGAAATATGAATGACATCGTCATCTATAAGTCCGTTGGGATTGGTTTAGAGGATATTGCAATTGCCAAATTAATTTACGACAAATTAGCATGAATATCGGAACCCATTTCGTGACGGCAGGCCATACACTCCAGTTATGACGAGAAGATTTTTTTTCATTGGGGTTAAGGGGCGTTAAATCATAAACTGCAAGTCATCCTTCTTTTTTCATTGGTTCATTTATGCACGGCGCTATACTTTCCAAACACATCCAAAACCCAGATCAGCCCCCAATGCGACTTGGTTTGGGGATCGATATGGGCGGAACACAAACGCGCTGGGCCTTGGCCGATATGTTTGGTCACGTCTACGCTGAAGGAACAGCGCAAGGTGCCACAGCGCTGCAGCTTTCAACTCAAACGGGACAAAAAGCCTTGCAAGATTTATTTTTTACTGTGGCGCCAGAGATCAACAATGCGGCCAAACAATCCGGAAAAATACACGCCCTACAAGCCGGTCTAACGGGGTTTAATGGAGATTCGCATGTCATCAAACACTTGCTTGCTAACGCATTTGATCTGACTGAAAAATTTGTAAAAGTGAGCAACGATATCGAGATAGCTTTTCATGACGTGTTCCTGCCGGGTGAGGGTTATTTGGTGTATGCCGGTACTGGTTCCATAGCAGCTTTCATAGACGAAGCAGGGCAATTTCACCGTGCTGGCGGCCATGGATACGTGCTCGATGATGCGGGCAGTGGCTACTGGATCGCACGCAGAGCCTTAAAACATATCTGGCGCGAAGAAGATATGAATCCAGGGGCATGGCGGTCATCAACTATGGCAATCGCCGTTTTTGATCAGATCGGGGGACACGATTGGAACAGTTCTCGTGACTTTATTTACCAAGGCGCTCGTGGTGATGTCGGCCAATTAGCACTGGCAGTGGCTTCCGCTGCCAACACCGACACCATTGCGTTTTCTATTTTAAGTGAGGCCGGAGCGGAATTGGCGCGCTTAGCGCATGCCATGTGTTTACGATTTGGACAAAAACCAATTGCCTTATCTGGACGCGTGCAAGATTTGCATCCCATTATTGCACTGTCGTTGGCGCAAAATTTACCTGCCGGTTGCCGCCTGCGGCTGTGTAAGAATGTTGCGCATCATGGTGCTGCTCGCATTGCGGCAAAACAAGCGACTTTATCGGCATAGCAATACTGTATTTGTAAACTTAGTAAATTCAGAAAAATAGTAAATAATCTCAATATATGAAAACTTTGTTATCCATCTTAATATTTATTAGCATTTTAAGTGGCTGTTCTACCACTCGACCATTTGACGTCAGTAAAATTGACAGCAGCATAGATGCGACAAGTCAGGAAAGTCGTGTACGTTTTTTGATTATTCACTTCACCGCGCTAAATCAGACGCAATCGCTTCAGGTCTTAAGCCAACAAAGCGTTAGCAGCCACTATCTGGTGGGCGATGACCAGCCATCCACTGTCTACCGCTTGGTTAATGAAAATCGCATGGCGCACCATGCCGGCATCAGCAGTTGGAAAAATTTTACCCAGCTCAATACAAGTTCCATTGGCATCGAAATTGTTAACTTGGGGTATCAGGATTCACTAAGCGGACGGCAATACCAAAGTTTTCCCCAACATCAAATCGATGCAGTGATCACACTCGTCAAAGACATTGTCGAACGGCATAAAATAAAACCAGAAAATATTTTGGGTCACGCCGAAATTGCCCCACAGCGCAAACCCGATCCCGGCCCGCTTTTTCCCTGGAAACAGTTAGCAGACGCCGGCCTTATTCCATGGCCAAATGAAGAGGAAGTGATACGCCAAAAAATAATCTATGAGCAAGAACTACCTGACATCGTGTGGTTTCAGAAAAAATTATCTGCCATTGGCTATGCAACGCCGCAAACTGGAATGTGGGATCAAGAAACCAGAAACGTACTCATCGCTTTTCAAACGCGCTACAGACCTAATTTATTCGACGGCATGCCAGATGCACAGACTAGTGCACTGCTCGATATTGTCAGTAGAAACGCCACACAAAAATGATCAACGCGTACTTAAAGCAGTTGGGGATTTCTCCCGCACTCATCGTACAACGTCGGTTAACTCAACAACTAGAAGCCACCGAGCTGATGGTGGCCGAAACAGACCAGAGTGGCAGGCAATTCCTGCTGACCCCAAACACATCGACTGCATGGCATTGCATGAAAAACGCAGCCCGCCAGGATGGCATTGAATTGCTGATGGTTTCAGCTTTTCGCAGCATACAAAGACAAGTCGACATCATTCAAGAAAAACTTAACAATGGAGGAATGATTGAAGCTATTTTAGAAGTGTGCGCCCCTCCTGGTTTCAGTGAACACCATACAGGTCGGGCCATCGATATCACAACCCCAGAAGAGCCTGAATTAGAAATCAGCTTTGAAAACACCCGGGCGTTTTTGTGGCTAACAGAGAATGCGAGAAATTATGGATTTTCCATGTCCTACCCGCGTCAAAACACATTTGGATTTGAATATGAGCCCTGGCACTGGTGCCATATTGGAGTCTTTCCATTAGAAATTAATTGCTAATGACAACGCTCAGCTCAACCCCGGTTTTCGATGAGGATTTGCGCTGATGCCCCCTGTGTCAGGCCAGTTATCTCCTCAATAAATCACTACCCCCACGTGGCAGCTTAATCTCAAACCGCTTGGGCAACAACTAGGTTGACAACTACTGCTGGCTATATCTGGCTATTTTTACTGCAAATTAGCGTCCACTAAAAGGCAAAAACAAGTAGTACATACAGTGGAAATACATAGCCAAAAACGCTTCAAAAATATTTCAATCACGGTTCGAAGCAGATTCAGGGAAACGCCTAACATTCGGTAAGGCATTTTTTTGCAACCAGTTTCGCAATCGGATCATCTTACTACTGGCTCGGCGATGTTCAGTTCTGCTTTGCAATAAGTGCAAAAGCCCCTCCTCTGATAATCCTATTTCGTCATGTTCTGGAATTTGGCCGTGCGCATCGCCAAGCAAGCGCAGTTCTCTTTCGTTTAATGCTGGCTCCATAAGAGGATGCAAATCCCGAATTGGAATCCAGATCAAGTCGTTCACCATGTAGAAGCGAATTTGTCGCTCTTCAAACATATAAAATTTTCCGCACCATCGCATGGAGACTGATTGCTTCCCCCAATACTTGATAGCGGAGAAAGTTTCTATTACGTATCGCGCAAAGGTCACGCCCCACACAACTGAAGTAACGAGTAAGCCGATAGGACCATACCGGGGACCAAAGAAAAGGGCAACTTTCCATGCAAGAAAAGTAAGCCCCAAACAAAGTGCCAGTTTGAATAGAAATGTCCACATAAGACTATTTTAATCAATGAAGGGAACCTGGTGAGAATTGTTTTATTTGGCTGTAGCAAGCTGGCTGATACTCCATAGAATTTGCCAACGAATCCAAAGTGGGCAAATCTATTCTGACATAGGCGCTATCACATTAAAAAAAATGAATCACTTGCATTATTCTCATTTGCAATTAAAATGAGTAATTACTATATTTAGTAGTAATTATAAATAATCAAGACAACGGATTGTCTTTCAAATACCAAAAAAAATATTGATGACACGTAATCATTGGCATTTCTCCCGTCCTAGATTAGCACAAGCGTATTTGGGCTCATTTAACCTTGGCCTTTCCTCTGCCAGAGGTTTATTCGCTCGACGTCGCATGGGGAAAACTGAGTTTCTTAAGCAAGATTTCATCCCGGCGGCAGAGGCCGATGGCTATGTGGCAATTTATGCCAATCTGTGGGAGATGCGCTCGGAACCCGCGAATGCCTTGGTCGCAGCATTTTTTCAGGCGATAGAACCGAAGGGATTTAGCAAGCTACTGCACAAGCTCAAACCTTCCGTCAAAAAAATTAGGGCATCGGGCAAAATTGCAGGAATGGCGGAAGCCGCCTTAGAAACCGAATTACAAGACGAGCACAAGCTAATCGCTGGGTCTTTATTAATGGATGCCATGCGCGCATTTGACCAGAGCAATATCAAAATCATTATGGTCATCGATGAAGCTCAGGTTCTGGCACAAGAATCGAACGTCGACTTTGCCCATGCATTACGGGCAGCGCTCGATATACGCAAAGATAGAATTAAGGTATTGTTTGCCGGTAGTTCTGAGGCGACTTTGCGCAAAATGTTTGGCAAACCCTCTGAGCCTTTTTACAACTGGGCAGCGCTAGAACCCTTCGATTTACTTGGGCAGGATTTTGTCGAAGCGATGGTAGAAAAAGTCGCCAGCGTGACCAAATTTCCACTGACGCTAGCCGACGCTTTATACGCCTTTGATGAACTCAAACGCACACCTGAATTTTTTCGCCGTTACTTGGATCGTTACCTGACCAATCCATTCGATGGCGCACTGGGCGCATTGGAGTACACCAAGAGCCACGTGTTCAACGATCTGAGTTTTCAGCAGCAATGGCAAGCCATGTTGCCAGCCGATCGCGCCATTCTAAGTCTGATCATTGCTGACAATGCCGACCCCTACGGCAAAGACTCGAAGGAAAAGATTGGCGTCGCCTTGGGTTTAGGCAAAGCCGTGGCAAACAACACCATACAAAATGCCCTGCGACGGCTCAGTGATCAGACTATACTCACCAAGATCGATAGGGCAAATTATCAGTTTGAAGATGAGGCTTTTGCTGATTGGTTGAAGCACTTAAGCGAAACCTAAGTGATTAGAAACAGAACTTACTCCTCATCCGGCTCAACATCGGCTTCTTCGGCAACGATACCAGTATCGACGCTCTTGCCTAGACCAAGCAAAACTGGTGGCACATATGATGCCAGCAATAGTTCGCGGCTTTGTGGTGACTCCAGGCTAACGCGTCCGAGTGCGCCACTGCGATAATCCAGCAACAGCGTATGCGCGGCTTTTTCATAATCCCAATCACCACCCTTGAGGCGGTAACCGCGTTTCTTTGCTACGCCTTCAATCACGCTGACGGCATCGATACCTTCGGTGACCATGCCATAGCGTTCGGTTAAAAATTGCGGGTAACGCTGTAGAACGATTTCTGCCAAGAAGGTCGCGACCTCTTCTTCGATCAGTGCATTCACCCCGACCGCATGGCTGGCAGCCAACATCAGGCCATCGGTAGGATGGGCAATTTTTGGCCACAACATGCCCGGGGTATCGGTCAAGATAATATTCTTACCAAGATACAAGCGTTGCTGCACCTTGGTCACCGCTGGCTCATCACCGACATTCGCAACACGTTTTTTTAACAGGGCATTCATCAAGGTCGATTTACCAACATTGGGAATCCCCATGATCATGATGCGCAACGGCTTGGTTGGCACGCCACGATGCGGCGCTTGCTCCAGTGCGAAGGTCGGTACCTTGGCGACATCCGACGGTTTTTTACAACTGAGCGCCACCGCACGTACACCTTTCTGACTATTGTAAAAATCCAGCCAAGCCTTGGTCGCATGCGGATCAGCCAGATCGCTTTTATTCAGGATTTTAAGACAGGGGCGTTGACGGAAATTGCGTAAATTTTCCACCATAGGATTAGTACTGGCTTGCGGGATGCGGGCATCTAGCACTTCTATCACCAGATCGGTGTTTTCCATGGTTTCCGCGGCTTTTTTGCGCGCGGCATTCATGTGACCCGGGAACCATTGTATCGACATGCTTATTCTTCTTTTGCTTAATTCAAACCGCTATTTTACGGACTTGCACGCAATAATTCCTGATTTGTTTTTCCAGCGCCTCACGCAGAGGTCTAAAAAATGTCAGTATTTATGGGAGTATAAGTAAAAATAAGCCTAATACTCAACATCCAAAGCTTAGTATGAAAATACTCCCTACCAGTACATTAAAATTACCTAAGTCAAGTTAACGCTGTAGTTGGTTGATTTTTTGCTCAACAAAGGCGAGTAATTCAGGACTCAGTCCATTTCCGCCTCTCGCCTGCTTGTAAGCATCCAGTGCCTCAGGATTACGACCATCAGCCTGCAATGAGATCGCCAGGCCCATCAACCAGACTGCATTTTGCGGCATCCTTTTTAATGCGTCACGATACAAATCGGCAGCTTCTTTATGGTGCGACTGGCGTTGTTGCAAGGCCGCCATAAAGGCCAAAAAATCAGGTTTATCTTGCGCATGTGGCAAGCTGCGTTGCAGGGTTTCAACCGCAGCAGGAATCAAGCCTTTTTCGACTTGCAGACGTGCCAGTATCATCGCCATGCCAGGTAGATTTCTGTCGACACTCAACCATTGCTGCAACCAACGCATCGCATCATCATGGCGTTTAGCTTCCAACAATAACGTGACCAAGGTCTGGCGTGCTGCCATGTGTTGCGAATCCGATTTAAGTGTTTGCTCCAGCATCAACACTGCATCAGCAGCACGTCCCTGCTGTTGCAAAATAGTCGCTTGTCGATACTCACCCTCGGCTTGCTGTTGAGGTGTAATTTCTTTGACGAATTTACTGAGTACAGGGGTCGAGGTCTGTTCCGACGGCTTCACAATTGGCATGGGTTGCGCCGATTTATTTTTCTCAATCGTCTCAACACCAGCTGGTGAAATTTTTTCTACCTTTGCGATGACCGCAGGCGTGACATTTTTTTCTATAACTGACGAAGATGCAAGGGGCACGTTATCCAAGCCAGAAGACAACTTCAAAAGTAAAGGCAAGTCCGCTATCGGTGGCATCGCACTTGGCGCCGACGTTGATCCTGGCATC
>JANYFV010000002.1 GCA_025359635.1 Undibacterium sp.
CCCACTCCAATTATTCTTGTGGCCGCGTTGTCCGGTACATTCTGGAAGAGTTCAGCCCATGCAATATTTCCTACGCCGCCCGCTCCGTGCATTCCTCGACCATTTCTATAGCGTCCTGTCGCGACATCGCGATCCCACAAAACAATGACGCTGACACAATCGCCCATAAAATTCGTGTAAAAACCTTCGGAATTAATGTCTAGATTCTGTATGCCGCTGGCATCAGAGCTCATGCTCAAAGTTATATATGTCATTCGATAAACTCCATAAGTTAACTACGTTGGAAAAACAGGGAAAAAACTAAGTTCGGAGATAGGGATTTTAAAAATGTAGTCAAGATGGTGTAAAAACCTCCAAGCCAATTGAAGAGTTTGAAAAATTGACCGCGTTTTCACGTCGTCATCGTTCAGCGGTGGAAATCAGTGCACCTTCTGATTTGACGATACTGTTGCTCATTTCCATCAGATGCACATCAGATTTCATTTGAACGGATACCTGAGAAATCCAAAAAAACCTTTGATGTGGCCCCAGATATCTTGGACGATCATGATGGCCATACGAAGTGCGAGTGCAAACAGCACAAACAAAAAACCGCACCACAAGATGGTCATCAGTGTTGGATGCGTTTTACCGTACCCCATCGTTAAATAGAGAAGGGCGCATGCACAGATAAAGAAAACGGCAAATCCGCCCGACATTTTTTCCGGCCTCGGGTAGCAGGCTTTGATTTCTTGGTCATTCATCGGATAGGATTTTTCTCAATTTGTGCTAAAAGTTGTTTTTAAAGTATCGGTATCGATTATAGGAGATATTGCAGAAAATAGTAAAAAAAAGACTATTGATTTAATTAATTTTTTTACGTTATCAATTACCCATCTAGGTAAAAATATGGTGATGTAATTCTGTTTGATTTCATCCATTTTTATTTTATACTGTACATATATACAGTCTTTAAATTGATGAAATATGAAACAAAATCTGAATATTCCTCCTTTAGCCGTCTCACAAAATAGTCATTTGTACAAAATTCGGTTCTGTCGCATTAAGGCCCACATGATAAGCTTGGTCGATGCGAACTGATCAAAAAATGATGAACGAAACGCTGCGCAGGGTTTTCATGCGGCTGCATTATCCGATTGAAGTCATGCTGACGTGCGTGCGCTGGTATGTAGCCTATCCGTTGAGTTTGCGGCAGCTTGAAGAAATGATAGCCGAACGTGGCGTGGCGGTCGATCACTCGACGATTCACCGCTGGGCCATCAAGATACTACCCGTGCTGGCAGCAGTATGCCGTCGACGCAAGTGCCCAGTGGGAAAAAGCTGGCGCATGGATGAGACTTACATTAAAGTCGCCGGCCAGTGGAAGTACCTGTACCGGGCAGTAGACAAGCACGGCGCCACCGTTGATTTTCTGCTGCGCGCCAAGCGCGATCATGCTGCGGCCCGAGCATTCTTCGAACGTGCTATCGGCCTGCACGATGTGCCCGAAAAGATCACCATCGACAAGAGCGGCGCCAACACGGCCGCCATCGTCAGCATGCAAGCCGACAGCGGCCTTATCATCGCGCTGCGCCAGTCGAAGTACCTCAACAACATCGTCGAACAAGACCATCGCGCCATCAAACGCGTCACGCGGCCCATGCTTGGATTCAAAACATTTCGCTGCGCGCGAATCATCATCGCCGGCATCGAAACCATGCATATGATTCGCAAGGCCCAGCTTGGTGACATCAAAGACCAAGCCTCGTCGGCAGCGAACCAGTTCTACTCACTAGCATTCTAATCGGCACCGGCCCTGCGGCCATGCTTGGCCTCATCGCGCTATCGCGACAGAACCGGAATTCCAACCGGTGAATAATAATTGCACTCCATAGGCCGCGCAATCAATACCGGCTGTGTTGGATTCCAATTCTTTAACGAAGATGCCACTTCTTGAATACCTTGGTACTCATACTCTTTCCTGCCGCGTCGAATTGACCACATTAACATAGTGTCTCGTGGAAAATTTTCAATTTTTCTCCAAGCA
>JANYFV010000023.1 GCA_025359635.1 Undibacterium sp.
GGCTGGCGGACTGTAGATATGCGCGATAATCGACGCAACTATCAATTAGTTTCTGATGGATTATTGTATCAGCTGCTGAATGCCGAAACATCTGAACAGCGAGCCGACATACATGCGCGGATTATGCTGGCGAATCAAGAGCCAATCACAAAAAAATGAACTGAATTCGTTTTCGCATCAATTGTGTCAATAGCGAAATAACCCGGCGATATTGTGCTGGAAGCTTAGGTTTTTCGTGTCTGTCAAATCTTATTTTACCTTGTAAAAAATTTCGTTCATTTTCATTAATTTCAATTACAGTTTGCATCGGAATGCTATGATTATTCCGATTGACATAGTCGCTTACATTTGTAATGTCTGTGTGATAATGCGCTTTTATCTGAGTTCGTTTGTTGGTCCTAGGTGTAGGAAGTGCTGCAAATAGAGTATATAAATGATGTCAGATGACAACTCTCTGTAAGCTAAAATAAGCTAAGGTGATGATGACTATAAATCCAGATGATGATGCAACGCGAATGAGTCTTTCGCCAAGTGCTTCCGTGACTACGCCAGATTTAGATCCAGCGAAAACAACTGGCGCACAAACACAGACAAAGCCAGATGAAGGTGCAGATGCTGCACGCAATCAGCCCGCGCCATCAAAATCAAGTAAGGGCAATGTGCTGGCCATTGGCACGCGAATTGGTGAGTTTGAAATTATCGGTGTCATCGGTGTGGGTGGTTTTGGCATCGCTTACCTGGCGCATGATCAATCGCTTCAACGCACAGTGGCGTTGAAAGAGTACATGCCGGCCGCTTTTGCTATACGTACTGATCAGGTGACTGTCTGCGTGTCTTCAGATGAATACACGGAAACCTTTGCTGCCGGCTTAAAAAGCTTCGTTAATGAGGCGCATTTGCTGGCGCAGTTTGATCACCCGTCTCTGGTGAAAGTGTATCGCTTCTGGGAGGCGAATGGCACCGCGTATATGGTCATGCCTTTCTATGAAGGGCCAACGCTGAAAGCGCGTCTTGCGCAAATGGCAAAGTCACCTGATGAAGTCTGGCTAAAGGAATTTCTCCGGCAAATTTTTTTCGCTTTGGAAATTATCCATGCGAAGCAGTGTTTTCATCGCGACATCGCGCCAGATAATATTTTGATGCTGGAAGGCGATAGACCGGTGCTGCTCGATTTTGGCGCGGCCAGACGCGTGATTGAGGGACGTGAGCAGGCTTTGACCGTGATACTCAAAGCTGGTTACGCACCGATAGAACAGTATGGCAATGACGATGAAATGTCGCAGGGGCCGTGGACCGATTTGTATGCTCTAGCCTCGGTCGTGTATTTTACGATCATGGGCAAAGTACCGCCACAAGCGGTTCAGCGGGTGATCGGGGTTGATCCGTATAAGCCTTTAGTTGATCAGGCAAAAGGGCGCTATAGCGAAAGATTTTTGAGCGCGATCGACGCAGCGATGGCTTTGCGACCTAAGGACAGGCCACAAAGTGTGGCCCAATTCCGCGAACTACTTGATCTGGAAGCGCCAACCATGAGTGCGCAACGCGCAGCCGCTTTTGAACCGATACCAATGGTTAAAAATGAGCCTAAGCTGCCGGAAATTATTACCCCAGTAAAATCGGTAGCCGTGCCTAAAAGTAAAGCTGGGTTGATCATTGGTGCTGTCGTCGTTGTGTCCGTCTTGGGCGCGGGTGTCTGGTTGTGGCAATCACCGATAGATGTGCCAGTGCCTCAAGTGGAGACTCAAGCTTCTGCAAAAATGCCGGTAGTTTCAGCGCCAATCGCAACCGTAGCTCCTGGCACGGTTGCAAGTGCCACCGCCAATATTGAGCCTGTGGTCGCACCCACCATTGTGGCAGCGCCAGTTTTTGAGCCTTTAAAAATGTTGACAGATATAGTCGCAAGTCGCGATACGCAGCATGAGGTCGAAGCTAAAGTTGCCAGCAATACGGTCAAGATAGGTAAAGATGATTTGCGTTTTACCGTGCGCTCTTCCAAGTCTGGATACGTCTATGTCTTGATGCTCGATACTGAGCGGCAGCACTTGTATCTGATGTTCCCAAATGCCAGTGACAAGAATAATAAAATTATCGCTGGAAAAGCCATGCCAGTGCCGAGCCCATCAGCCAAATGGACCGCGCAAGGACCGGCGGGTCTTGATCAATTTGTAGTGATGGTATCCGATTCTCCACGCGATTTTAAAGCCGCTGGCTGGCAGGCGGGTGACCCGATAGGTGAATTTTCTTTGGATATTGCACGTCGTGCGTTTGAAGCTAAATCAGCAAACTCAGCCTTGTTCGCTGGTGAAGTAGCATGTGCCGCAAATGCAAAGTGTTCAGGTAGCTATGGTGCAGCAAGTTTTGCTATTGAAGAATTGCAATAACTGAGGCTTTTGAGGGCTGCGAACGTCATTCTCGCGCAGGCGGGAATGACGAAATCAGGTGTTACTTACTCAGTCAGAGTCACAATGCGCACGCGGCGGTTTTCTGGTGCTGCCGGGTTGCCAGGATTTAATTGTTCTGTATCGCCTTTGCCGATCGCGATCAGTCGGGCTGCGTCAACATGATGTTGGCTGATCAGTTGCTGGCGCACCGCTTCAGCTCTCTCTTCTGAGAGCTTCATGTTTTTTTCGCTATTGCCTCGGCTATCTGCATGGCCTTCAATACTAAATTTGAAGCCCGCCAGTTTTTCTGAAATCAGTGCCGCTGCAAGTTTATCCAAAATTTGTTTGGATTCAGTCGTCAACTTACTCGATTGAGTTTCAAAGGTAATCATCAATGACGCACTCGCCGATGAGGTCGGCGTTTTCATCGGGGCAAGTTGAGCACTCGTCTTGCCGACTTTGAAGCTGCGGGTACGCACGCCAGATTGCTCTGGTATGGCAGCTGATTTGTCGGCCGGAGTGAGCGCATCAATCAGGCTGTTTGTAGTGACATCTTTTTTTTGTAAAACGTCGTTGGTTTGTGCAGACAGCGAAGAGCAAATAAAAAACAATGAACAGAAAGTGGTAAGGACAATGTTGCGACTATTTCTTTGCATGATCAATCTCCAGGATGTAATTCATACTACAAAAAATGCGGCCCACAGTACATGCCAGGCTAAATCTCAGGAATGCTGCATTCCGCGCAATATTAGTCCTTATTGTCAATGGGATCAATAAGGCTTTTAGACCGGGAATATGGCTAATGTTTCCCGGTACTACCAAAACCGCTTTCACCGCGTTCACTATCGCCAAACTCTTCGACAATATTAAATCCAACTTGCAATACGGGAACAATAATCAGTTGCGCCAGTCTTTCCATCGGCTGCAAGACGAAATCTGATTGACCACGATTCCATGTGGATACCATGAGTTGACCTTGATAATCAGAATCGATCAAACCGACCAGATTGCCGAGGACGATACCATTTTTATGACCCATGCCGCTGCGCGGAAGGATCATGGCGGCATAGCCAGGATCGGCTAGATGAATGGCTAGGCCAGTTGGTATCAAGACCGTTTCACCCGCTTTGATGGTGATTGCTGCATCGATGCAAGCGCGCAGATCAAGACCAGCGCTACCTGGTGTTCCATACGTTGGTAGCAAGTCCGTCATACGTGGATCGATAATTTTTAGATCTATGTTTTTCATTGAAATATTTTGTGAATGTTGAGACGCTTTGGTTATTCTTGTGGTTGCCTGATTATTGGATGCGGGCAGCAATTTCTGCAATGAGTTGGCGTGCCAAAGTTTGTTTGTCGGCGCGCGGCAAATGCGTGTGACCGTTGGCATCAAATAACACCAGTTCGTTTTCATCTTTGCCAAAAGTGGCATGGCCGATATTGCCGACCAGTAGTGGGACATTCTTCTTGAGGCGTTTGGCAGTGCCATATTGCAAGAGATTTTCAGACTCTGCGGCAAAACCCACGCAATAGGGCGCAACTGGTAGTGCTGCAACGTTGGCGAGGATGTCGGGGTTAAGTGCAAATTGCAGTTGTGGCCTGTCAGTGTCGCAGGTTTTTTTGATTTTTTGATCGCTGGCGTTGGCTACATGCCAGTCGGCTACCGCTGCCACACCGATAAATACATCGCTATGATTACTCGATAGTTGCACCATCACTGCATCATACATTTGCTGTGCAGTTTGTACTTGTATGCGTGAGAATCCATACGGCGCCTCCAACGCTGTCGGCCCAGAGATTAAGGTCACATCGGCACCGGCTTCCCATGCAGCTTGCGCTATCGCGTAGCCCATTTTTCCTGAAGATAAATTGGTGATGCCGCGCACTGGGTCGATAGGTTCGAAAGTGGGGCCGGCGGTAATCAGCAGGCGTTTTCCCGCCAATGTTTTGGGCTCAATAGAGGCAATGATTTCTGCCAATAATTGATCTGCTTCCAGCATGCGACCCATACCGGTTTCGCCACAGGCTTGATCGCCAGCGGCAGGGCCGAGAACTTGAATGCCGTCGCTTTTAAGTTGTGCCACGTTACGCTGCGTTGCCGGGTTTTGCCACATCTCTACATTCATTGCCGGCGCGACTAATAACGGGACTGAGGCTGGACGCGCAACGCATAAAGTGGAAAGTAAATCATCGCAGGCACCGTGCGCCAGTTTAAAGATAAAGTCAGTGCTGCAAGGCGCAATCACGATTAAATCTGCGTCGCGGCTTAAATCGATATGCGGCATATTATTGGCTACGCGCGCATCCCATTGATCAAGATAGACCGTGTTGCCAGACAATGCCTGCATCGTCACAGGAGTAATGAATTGCGTGGCGGCTTGTGTCATCACCACTTGTACGTTGGCGCCAGCCTTGCCCAGTGCACGCGTCAGCTCGGCAATCTTGTAGCAAGCGACACCACCGGTGAGGCCAAGGACGATTTTTTTACCAGCTAGTCGCTTACTCATGATTCGATTCCTATTTTTTGACGCGGCGCAATTCATCCAGAATAAACAGCGCAGCGCCGATACAGATCGCACTGTCGGCGATATTGAAAGCAGGAAAATG
>JANYFV010000072.1 GCA_025359635.1 Undibacterium sp.
TGCAAGCGATTTCCGCCTGCCCGACTACCTTGCAAGAAATGCTCAGCATTGCCGACAAGATTGCCAGCGACGAGCTGGCCATCGATGACATCGTCGATGGCTTGCACGACCCGGATGAACACGACAACACCGCTGCAATTCTGCCGGTAGTCGCGGTTGATGCTGACGTTGATGCAGAAGAATTGGAAGAAGAGGAAGAGGAAGATGAAGAAGCCAGCGCAGAGAAGGCAAACGCCATCAGCGCCGAACAACTTTTGCAATTAAAAGCCAAGGTCTTGCAGAAGTTTGTAGTGATTGCTGCCCACGTTGCGACCATGACCAAGGAACATGCGAACAACAAATATCGATCAGTGACCTACGGGGCGGCGCAAGAGGCGATCTGTACTGAACTATTAGGCATACGCTTCAGTGTCAAGACGACCGAAAAACTCTGCGACATCTTGCGCAAGCACATGACCGAGCTGCGCCAGACGGAAAAGAAATTATTGGATTTATTTGTCAATAAATGCGCCATGCCACGCCAGCATTTTATTGCAGAATTTCTCCACAATGCCACTAACCCTAATTGGATAGAGGCAGAAATCGCCAGCGCGCAGCCTTACGCAATGCTGCTCAAACGCCATATACACGCGGCAAGGGAATTGCAAGGAAATCTCATCAATTTAGAACTGCAAGTAAAGTTGCCATTGAGTGATCTACGTACGATCAACAAACAAATGGTCGCTGGCGAGAAACGTGCCCGCGATGCCAAGAGTGCCATGACCGAGGCAAATTTACGTCTAGTCATCTCCATCGCGAAAAAATATATCAATCGCGGTATGCAATTTTTGGATCTGATTCAAGAAGGTAATATTGGTTTGCTTAAGGCCGTGGATAAATTTGAATACCGTCGCGGTTACAAGTTTTCTACTTACGCAACATGGTGGATCAGACAAGCGATTTCCCGAGCGATTGCTGATCAGGCGCGCACGATACGCGTACCGGTTCACATGATAGAAACGATTAACAAGTTAAATCGTATCAAGCGTCAGTGGATGCAACAAACCGGCACAGAACCTGATTCAGCCACCATCGCAGAGAAGATGGAATTGCCTGAAATTAAGGTGCGCGAAATCTTGAAAATCGCCAAAGAACCAGTCTCACTCGATGTACCTATCGGTGACGATGGCGATTCGCAATTAGGCGATTTTATCGAGGACAGCATGACACTCTCACCAATCGCCGCAGCAATGCAGGCATCGGTACAAGGTAAATTAAAAGAAATTTTAGATTCGCTCAGCCCACGCGAAGCAAAGGTATTGCGCATGCGCTTCGGCCTGGAAATGGCTAGCGATCACACGTTGGAAGAAGTCGGCAAACAGTTCGATGTGACGCGCGAACGCATACGCCAGATTGAAGCCAAGGCAATGAAAAAACTGCGTCACCCTTCACGTTCGGATCATTTGAAGAGTTTGCTGGAAAGTCATTAAATTTCAACTACGGCTAACGAGCTCTCGCCAGACTCCAGTCAAAAAAAACCTTTGCCAGCGTACTCGATGTGCTGCCGAAGGTTTTGTCCAAATTGCGTCAGCAATTTTGCAATGATCCAACATTCAATCTACTTTTAATTTTTACTCCGCCTCGCCGCGCCGTACCTGCCCTGCTTGCGTGCTCAGAAATCGACGGATGTTCATGGCATCGAGAAACCGCACTGAACTAGCTCTGGCATTCAACAACACTAGCGTCGCGTTCTTGCCTGCCAGTTTCACCCGCATGATCAGACAATTGCCGGCTTCGTTGGTAAAGCCTGTTTTGGAAAGTAGAATATCCCAGCCCTTTTTTCCGACCAGGCGATTGGTATTGCGAAACTGCACATCGCGTCCCTTGATCTTGATCAGGTCGGAGCTATCGGTCGTGATATCGGCAATATCAGGATAATGCGAGGCCGCAACCGCCATCTTCACCAGATCGGCTGCGGTAGAAGTGTTATCCGGTGAGAGACCGGTCGGCTCCTGAATCAGCGTATCGTGCATGCCAAGCTCAAGAGTTTTTTTCTTCACTGCCCCTGCAAACGCCACACTGCCGCCAGGATAAGTGCGCACCAGCGAGGCCGCGGCGCGGTTATCCGATGACATCAGAGCCAGCTGCAAAACATCGCGGCGCGACAAAATCGCACCGACAGGCACATGCGAACGGCTATGCTTGAGCATATCCACATCGGCAACCTCAATCGCGATCTTCTCATCCATATTCGGCTTGCTATCGAGCACCACCATCGCCGTCATCAGCTTGGTCAGGGAGGCAATCGGCACCACTACTTTGGAATTTTTTTCCAGCAAAATCTTACCGGTGCCGTCTTCCACCACAATGGCATTTTGTGAGCCGAACGAAACCGCAGACGCACTGGCGACATTGAAAAATAAAAAAATAGTAAGAAGGCGCATCAGCGAATTCATAGAGATCCAATTGGAGACAAACAGGGAATGCAGTGCGCCAATTATAGCCTGTCCACCCGTCACAGTTACTGTCTAGCCCATTAAAAACGACAAGATAAACTGGACTTGCTCTACCCGTTTCGCCAAGCTCCCTTCCACCAACAGAAATGGAATTCCTCGTTCATCCAGAATACCTAACAACTCCTCGTGAATTTGCTGCCGAACAGCGGAGGAGTCGCGCTGCAAACCATCGGCACTCCAGGGGAAATCCGGTGCTGTGACTAGCGTAAAGTCATATGTATGCGATTGTTCAAGCTGTTCGAGTGCGGCATCAGCGTGCTTAAAATAATGGCGGCTATAGACAGCTGTCATCACCGGGCTGGTGTCGCAAAACAGCCAAGTCTTGGCGCGCTGCGCAGTTTCTTTTTCTCTTTGTATCTGAGTAGTGGCAATCAGAATTTGCTCTTCTGCTCGCGGTACACGTTGATGTGTCTCGACGAATTCACGCAAATATTCTGGCACCCAGACTGTGTCATAGCGAGCGGCCAAAGCTTCTGCCAAGATCGATTTACCTGATGATTCTGCCCCCAGAATCGCGACCCGTGTTATCGCGGACATGATTTACTCCATGCGCGCCAGCCTATGATAGCCAAGGCCACAAACACTGCATACAAACCGGCAGTCAACATTAGTCCCTTATATAAATACAGCCAGACATACAGCACATCGACAATTATCCAGACCAGCCAATTTTCCATTTTCTTGCGCGACAGCAGTACTTGCCCGAGTAAACTACCGGCAGTTAAAAAAGCATCAGCATTTGGCACATCAGTATCGGTATATGTTTTAAGAAACCAAGCGAGTAAAGCAAAACCGGCTAACCAGGCCAGCACAGAACTCATTACCGATTTCTTTGTCAATCGAGATACTCTCAAAGAATTGTGATCGCGATCACCCCACAACCACAGATGCCAACCCCAGATCGACGTGAGAATAAAGACAAACTGCAAACCCATATCACCATACAAACGCGCATCTAAAAATACCACGGCATATAAGCCAGACGACAGTATCGAAAATAACCACGCCCAATGCAGCTGACGAATATTCAGTACCACCGTGATGATGGACAAAATAAAGGAAATCAATTCTAAGGGAGTTGTAACTAAACCAAATAGCAGAGGTAAAGATTGATTCATGCGACAGATCTTATTTTGAGAGTTAACTTGATTGCTTACTTGATTGCTTACTTGATTGCTTGATAGCTTGATAGCTTGATAGAATAGAGCGTCAATCAGCAACAAAGCCGAGATTCTTGAAATTGGCGTCATTATCGCTGATATAAGCAGCCAAATAAGCATACAAAAAGGCACAGATGAAAAAAAACCTAGGCTTTACCTTAATGGAAATGATGGTGGTGATTGCTATTATTGCCATTCTCGCAGCGATGGCAATACCGTCGTATCTCTTCAAAGTGATACGCGAGCAAATCGAAACCTCGCTTCCACTAACAGATCTCGCAAAAAAGCCGATAGCGGCTTCTTGGCTGGCTACGCAAACTTTCCCCGCTGATAACGCAGCAGCAGGATTACCCAGTGCTGACAAGATTGTGAATAATTACGTGAGTAACGTGGCGGTCGAAGACGGTGCCATTCATATCACCTTTGGCAATCGCGCCAGCAGCCCACTGAAAGGCAAGATTCTAACGCTGCGCCCGGCGGTGGTGCTGGATGCACCCATCGTGCCAGTAACCTGGGTCTGTGCTGGCGCCGAAGCGCCAGATAA